>SBBD01000002.1 GCA_005239845.1 archaeon
AAAATGGTATCTCGCAACTTTTATCATAGTTGATAGAATAGGAATAAAAAGTCGAATTGAAAGCCAAGCTAAGGAAATAAATGGTAAAATTATCCAAATGAGCATGAGTTATTGGCCCAAACAAGTTGCTATTGAATTGCACAGAGAATTTGGGTATAGGAGTAAACTTGTTGACTGTTCTGATGAAAAATTCGAAAAGTTCGTTAGAGACGAGCTTAAAAAGCAAGATTTTAGCGTTTTCTTGAAATAGCAATCCTGCTTCCGTTTCGAAATGAGATGTATAGCAAATGCAGTTGATTAACAATACTCGCTCCAGGATGGTGTTTATAAAGGAACGTCGCAAGGAGTAGGCTTTAAAACCTTGGAAGCCTGAGTTCTGCGAGCTGATTTTCGCATTATTAGGTGAAACTTATGGCGGAGGAGACTACTGTTCCCGAACCAGCCCCGCAACCCGGCGCGGAAGGCGTGCCGGAAACGGTAGAAGAGGAAGTCGGGGAAGAGGAAGAGGCGGCGTTGAAGCTGCCCTTCCCGAACGCGCGCGTCGTCAAGATTATCCGCGAGAATTTGAAGAACCCCCACCAGCTCAAGAAGGAAGTCAAACTGCAGGCCAACATTTTGCTGGGGGAAATTTTGAAGGACATGGCGTTGTCCATGGACGCGGAGCCCTACAATTCGCTTTCCGTGGAGCACTTCAACAAGGCCAGCCGCAAGTACCGGGAAATCGCCTTGAACCAGAAGCGCATCCGGAGAATAAAGAAAGTGCTGGAGAAGCAGCGCGCCGAATTGGACGAAATCGTCACGGAAATCGAGCTGGAAATGCCTTCCGAGGGTACTACGACGGTGTAAGCATGTCGTTGCAGGAACAGGCGGTGGAGCTTCGTGAACAAGGCCAACGCAAGAATGCGGAGGTAAGGGCGCTCGCGGAGGAGAACCAGCGCAACATCTCCCGTTTTAGGGACTCCATGAGCAAGGCCACGGAAGCGAAGCACAAGCGGGACGCGTTGAACGCGCAGGTGAAAGACCTTCTTATCAAACGCCGCCAGCTCGTGGAAATGTCTCGGGAGCTGGATGCGAAGCTGAAAGCGAAAGAGGAAGAGTTCGCCAAGATGCCGGAAGAAGGCCGGTATTCTGCCCCCCAGCTTCGCCGCATGATCAAGGCCATGGAGTGGAAGCTGCAGACGGAAGCGTTAAGCCCCCGCTACGAGAAGGAATTGTCCCAGGAAATCGCGAAGCTGGAAAAGGAACTGGCGAAGGTGGAAAAGCGGGAGCCGTTGCTGCGGGAACTCCGAGAGTTGCGGAGGCAGCGCCACGACCTGAGCCTCGAGTTCCGCGCGCTCGACAAGACGCTGGAAATGTCGCGTACGGAAAGCGACCAGTTGCACCAAGGGGTCCTCAAGTCCTACCAGCAAGCGGACGAGGCAAAAGCGAAAATTTCGGAGTACCTGGCGATGATTGGGGAGAAGAGCAAGGAAGCGGATGAAGTGTTTGACAAGCTGCGCGACACGCGGGAGGAATTGGACCGCGAGGAAAAGCAGCGCGTGAAGGAACGGGAGCAGAAGCGCAAGCGGGACGAGTCGGAGAAGCAGATGACGCTGGACGAAAGGGCACGAAAGATTTATGGCGAGTTCAAGAGCGGCAAGAAAATCTCGCTGGAGGATTTGCAGGTGCTGCAGGCGTCTGGGATTGAGATTTAGTTTCTTTTGGTCGAGCTTTTCTTGCTAAGAAAAGGTCGTGCGAGTGCTGCAGGCTTCCGGCATTGAAATCTGATTCAACGCAAGCGCTTTTAGGCTTTGAAGAAATTTTTACTCCCTTGTCTTCAAAGCTTACAATGTGGTACTTTGACCGTAACAAGTGGAAAATGGTAGGGTGTAGAATAAGGCGCTAAAATGGTGGGCAAAAAAACACCTAATAAATGCAGACCACATTGCTTTCTCTTCGCACGACTTTTGTCAATAGAATACTATTCGGGTCTTGGTCTTTAAAGTCGCTTTTTACTAGCTCGTCTAGTTTCTTGCTGTCCGCAAGAATTCCTTTTCCGGAAACGGCTATCCATTTGCCTGCATATTTTCTTAGTACGCGAGCGTTTTTTCAATCCATTTTCTGGCATTCGCCAATCCTACGTTTGACATAGTCCTTAATCCCACCAAACAATAAAACTTCGCGTTGCTTGTATTAAAACGTATCCTTTTGGCTCCGTTATACTACCTACGACGCCGGTTCTGCAATTACTCAAAGCTCTTGAAGTGCTCGTAGAAAAGCGGGGTGGGCTTGAGCTCTTTGGTCGTCTTGTGCTTTACGGATTTCAAGTAGCCTTTCTTCTCCAATTCATCAACATACTCGTACACGTCCCCCTTGAAATAGTATTTGAGTTCGCTTTGCAGCAGCTTCTTTTTCTTCGCCACGAGCGCGAGGATGCGGAGGGACTTCTTGCTTAGTTCCACGTTCTGCGAGAGTCCCGCAACCGCAGGCACGTACTCGTCGCGGAGCTCCAAACGGTATTCCGGGCCCCCGAGACGCGCCGGGTCCTCGAGTTTTGAAACGCGCAAGGCCGTGCCCTGTTGGTCGTAATTTTCGGAGAGTTCGGCCAGCAAGCCTTCCGCGTCCTCTTGGGAAACCTGGGCAATGGCCGCCAGTTCCTCAAGTCGCAAGGGCCTGTTCGCCAGGAACAGGGCGGCCTCCAATACGTTCTTTTTGGGAAGGTCAGCGGGTAAAACAGGCTCTTCCATGGCTTTGTTCGTCCTCAAACCGAGCTTTTTAAAACCTAATTCTTTATATAGCTGCGGGCCATTTTAAAGCGTTTATTGCTCCGAATGCTCTTCGTCTTTTAGAAGGGGTTTAGGCGTCGTACGCTTTTACTGTTTTTGCATGGAAGCGTCCGTTGGAATTGGTGTTCACATGACAATAGAACTGCTGGTGCCCCAGGAAAAGTACTTGAGCGCGGGCGTGCATATCGGGACGCGCAACAAGTCGGGAGGCATGCGGCAATATATTTACAAGGCGCGGGAGGACGGCCTGCACGTGCTGGACCTGAAGAAGATGGACGCCCGCGTGCGCGCCGCGGCAGGGCTGTTGAGCAAGTACCCCGGGGAACGCGTCTTCATCGTAAGCAACAAGGACAACGCGAAGGCGCCCATCCAGAAAATGTGCTCGCTGGCCGGTTTCCAGGCGCTCGTCGGCCGCTTCACCCCCGGACGCTTCACGAATTCCGCCCGGGAGGATTTCTGCGAGCCTTCGCTGGTGCTCGTGGTCGACCCGGCCTCCGACCGGCAGGCGGTCAAGGAAGCGTTCGAGATCAATGTTCCGGTCATTGCCTTGTGCGACACGAACAACGTGACGCGGTACGTGGACCTCGTGATTCCCACGAACAACAAGGGAAGGAAGGCCATCGCGCTGGTGTTGTGGCTCTTGACGCGCGAGGTGCTGAAAGCGAAGGGCCAGATCGCTTCCGACGAGGAGTTTGCGGCACAGCCCGAGGAGTTCGAGGCGTAATTTTTTATGGCAAGAAACAAGATGGCTCGCACAAAGAATAAGCTCGTCATCGCGGCCCGGCAAAACCGGAGGATGCCGTTGTTCGTCGTGGCGAAGACGAAGCGGAGGATGCGGTTCAACCGCTTGCAGCGAGACTGGAAGAGCCAGAAGCTGAAACTGAAAGAGTAAACCAGCGAAAAACGAGCGTTGGAACGCCGTTGGTTTAGGGAAAGAAGAATGAGATTGCTGTGAGTGTTTATGGCGAAAGAGGCAAGTGCCCGCGAGGACAAGTTCGTGGAGCTGCAGGAGAAGAAGTCGCAGGAGCAGAAGGAAGAGGCTCTGGAAAACGAGCGGGACCAGCCGCAGGAAACGGTTGCGCCAACGCTTACAGCAGAAAAAATCGTGGAAGAAGCCAAGAAGGAAGTAACGAAAGAAGGAAAGGGCGCCGCATCCGCTGAGGAAAAGGAAGCGAAAAAGAAGGAAGAGAAACCAGAAGAAAAACCTGCAAAAGAGGAAAAGAAGCGGGAAATCGTTTTGGAGCGCGTGTATTCCGTTCCCTTGCAGGACGCCTATTCCGTCCCCCAGTCCAAGCGGGGCGACAAGGCCGTCCGCCTGCTGAAAACCTTTCTGGAAAGGCACATGAAGTCGCAGAACGTGCGGTTGGCCGTCGCTTTGAACAATGCCATCCGCGCGCGGGGCACGCGACATCCCTTAAAGAAAGTGAAAGTCAGGGCCACGAAGGACAAGGCCGGCCTCGTGCTGACGGAACTCGCCGCCTGAAACGGCAAAACCTTTTTGTTCTTATACTTCCTGGACGTTCTACCTTGTTCTTTTTTAGCACAGCATGTACGAGTTCCTTGGGTTTTAATCTTGATTGAACACGCGGATTTCTACAAGAACCCCTTCCTCGGGCTTTACGTGAAGACGAATGATGCGCTGACGCTCGTGCCGAAAAACGCTGCCCCCAAGTTTGTCGAGCAAGTGCAGCGCGTGCTGGGGACGGAAACGCTTTCCCTGTTCATCGACGAGTCCCCCATTCTCGGCGTGTTCTGCGCCATGAATGCGACGGGCTGCGTTGTCCCTTCCTTCATCGCTTCCTCCGAACAGCGGCTCTTGAAAAAGGCGGGCTTGAACGTCTGCGCCATTTCCGAACGATTTGCTCCTGGGAACAACGTGCTCGTGAACCGTAAATCGGCGCTCGTCCATCCCCGCTTAGAGGCCAAGGACCAGAAGCGCATCGCAGACGCTTTGGACGTGGAAGTGTTTTCCCAGCCCGTCACGCCGATTCCCACGGTGGGCTCGATCCACGTCGTCACGGAGCGGGGGCTGCTGGCCTACAACGAGTCTTCCGAGGAAGAGCTCAAGCTCTTGGAGCGTTTCTTTGGCGTGAGGGGGGGCATTGGCACGGTGAACTTGGGGAGTCCGTTCTTGGGGTTAGGCGTGGTGGCTAATTCGAAAGGAGCGCTGGTGGGGGGGCTCACTTCCGGCTATGAAGTGCAGCGCGTCTACGAGGCGCTGTTCGGCTGAGATGTTCAGTTAATAAAACGCGGAGTGAAAACACTTTTCGTGGTTTATGTATGGCGGAAGAAGACCTGGCCCGTTTGGCGTACGAGTCCCGCTTGTACCAGCAGCAAGTGGAGTCCCTGCAGCGGCAGGGGGAGGTGCTGGCCCGCGCCCTCGAGGAGAACCGGCAGGCGCTGGGTGCCTTGGAAGGCTTGAAGGGAGCGCAAGGAAGCGCGCTCTTTCCTGTAGGCGGAGGCGTGTACGTGAAGGGGAAAACGGAGGACGCGCAGCACGTCTTGATGGAAGTCGGCGCTGGCGTTGTTTTGGAAAAGACCGTGGAGGAGGCGAAAGCGCTTCTGGGGGAACGCAAGAAAAAGTTGGAGGAAGCTAGCGTGAAGTTGCAGGAAACCCTGCAGCGGACCGTGCAGAAACTGGCGGAAATCGAGGAAAAGGCTGGCGTCTTGGCGGAAAAGAAGGCCTAGTTCGTAATAGGACCGGCGGAAGAAGCCCAAGGAACGTAAGGGGTTGTAGGCGGTAACCGTGTTTGACTTTTTGAAGAAAAAGCTCAAGGACTTCGTGGGCGGCATCGTGGGAAAAGTGGAAGTGGCAGCCCCGGAGCCGCAAGAGCAAGCCAAGGACGGGGCGCAAGCTCCCCCTAAAACTGGGGAAGCCCTTCCTGAAAAACCAGCCGAAGAAAAACCCGTCGCACGTCCTCCAGAAACGGGCTTTGGGCGACCCGTCGAAAAAAAGCGAACCCCAACCAAAGAAGCCCCGGCTGAAAAAATTCAAGAAGAAAAGAAACCCGCCGTTCCTGGGCGTGCGGGTGAACAAAAAACGTCCGAGGCAGCGCGGGCTCCCCTTCCCGTGGAAAAAGCCATTGTTTTGGAAGAAGCAGAGGAAAACCTGCGGCGGAAAGAACGCGATGAAGCCCGCGTACAATCCGCTGTTTCTACTCTCGAAAAGGCCCCCGTGATTCCCTTGCCTTCGTCACCGGAAGATGCCGAAGAAGAGCAGGAAATCGAGGAACTCGTGGGCGGCACGGAGGAAGGAAGAATCAAGCGCGAGCAGAAGCTTCTTGAAAAGCGTCTGGTGGAGGAAAAGAAGAAGGAGGACGTGGCGCGCACGGTCTTCCGCGAAAAGCCGAAGGAAGCGTTCCTCGTGGATGAGAGAGAAAGAGCCCTGAAGCCCCGTGTTGGCTTCTTCTCACAACTCAAGGGCATGGTCACGGGATCGGTTGTCATCTCAGAACCGGAGGTTGAACCGCTGTTGAAGGAACTGGAAGTGGCGTTGCTGGAGGGAGACGTCTCCTTGGATACCGCACAGGCGTTGGTCAAGGATTTGAAGAGCCGGATTGTTGGAAAGCGGGTGGCGCGGGGGCAGCTGGAAACGGAAGTGAAGAAGGAAATCGCTTTCGCCCTCGCTTCCGTCATGCAGGTTCCTCACGTGGATCTGGCGGAACGCGTGCGGCATGGCAAGAAGGAAGGCCAAGCGCCGTACGTGATTCTTTTCCTGGGCCCGAACGGCGCCGGAAAAACGACGACGATTGCGAAGGTGGCGAAGGCGCTGCAGAAAGAAGGCCTCTCTTCCGTGATTTCCGCGAGCGACACCTTTCGCGCGGCCGCCATTGAACAGGCGGAATTCCACGGCAGGAAGCTGGGCATCGAGGTCGTCCGCCACAAATACGGAGCGGACCCTGCCGCCGTGGCCTTTGACGCCATTTCCCATGCGAAAGCAAAGAAGCTGGATGCCGTGCTGATTGACACGGCGGGAAGGCAGGAGACGAACCGCAACCTGCTCGCGGAAATGGAGAAGATCGTGCGCGTCACGAAGCCGCACTTGAAGGTGTTCGTGGCGGAAGCCATTGCGGGCACGGCTCTCGTCGGGCAATTGAAGACGTTTCATGAAAAACTGCGCGTGGATGGCATCATCCTCACGAAGCTGGATTGTGATGCCAAGGGAGGAGGCAGCCTTAGCATCGTACATGAATGCCGGCTTCCCGTGCTGTATGTCGGAGTGGGGCAAGGCTATGATGACTTGAAGCCCTTCAACGAGACGTGGATCGTGCGCAACTTGCTGGCAGAGTAATAAAATAATAAAAGGATGCAAGAAACAACGTCGGAGGGGGAAACGAACCGTTCTGGAAACGTTTACGGCGAAAGGCTGAAAACACGTTATGAAACGAAAGCGCCGCTATCTTTTATTGAAGCTGGAACGCCCTCGTCCTTTTGCCGAGGAAGAAGCGCGTGCATTGGGGGAAGAAGCCATTTTGGAATCTTTGGGAGAAAAAGGTGCCTCGGTCGCTCAAGCCCGCCTCCGGTTGTTTAATGAAAAAGAGCAACAGGCTCTCGTTTACTGCAGTCTCGGATCCACGGAATCCGTCATCGCCGCCTTTGCGTTGAAGCGCTATTTCAGGAGAGAGGACGTGGCCGTGAGACTGCAGAAGATTTTTGGGACGCTGAAAAAGGCGCTGCCCTTGTTTCCTGAAGCGAGGCCACCCTCCAAAAAACAAGCCGGCCGTCTTGAACCTTATCCCTTTTTGCCTGAAAGCAAGAAATAAAAAGCAGCGGCGCGCTGTGCTTTGTATGCGCTTGCTGGCCTTGTTTGTTTTGGCGTTCGCGTTGGCCGCGTTGGCCCTCGAGGCCGTCCTGATTACGGACGTGCTTCCCCAGTTCCCCGTCGTTCCCACGAAGCCGGCCTTGGCTCCCGAGTACCGCGCTCCTCCTGGAAGAATTCCGGAAGCGCCTCCAGGCGAACTTTCCGCCCCCTTCTTCTCGAAATACCGTTGTTATACGCAGACCGCGGACAACCGCGACGTGCCGTGCGGGGACTACATCAACGAGGCGCTTGCCCGCTACGGCTTCCGGTGCAGAAACGAAATCTCGCTGGTTTACTTGACGGAGTGCACCATCCGTTATGAAAGCGATGGCCACGTTTTTGCCTTGGGGCTTCCAACCAAATATGGTCGGGCCAAAGGGCTCATGCAGTTGTTGGACGAAACGTTTAAAGACTTGCGCGAGGTCGGCGTCGGCGTGACGGACAAATCCATTTATGACCCGAAGGCCAACATTTTTGCGGGCGTAAAATATCACCAGCGCCTCATGAAGCTTTCGGGAGTAGGCTGTGACCCAGAACAGATTGCGATTGCCTATCATGCTGGCGAAGGAAATTATGCGGGCCGGACCAACATCGGCGTCGACACGCTGGCCTACGGGGAACTCGTGGCAAGCTGCGTCGAGAATAAGATGGAACAGTACCGTCAGCAGGTTCCCGCGTGATTGGTGTGCCCTTCCATAAACACGTCAAACCCCGCTTGCAGCACTTGAAGGCGCACTTGAACCTTTTGCTTGACCGGTATCACGAGGAACACCCTTACGGGGAACGCCAATGGAAGGCGAAGCTGCGCGTCCTGAAAATGAGGGTGAATGCCGCGTTCCAGAAGACAGAAGAGGAATTCGGGGAACTGTTCGGGGAAGCGCACTTCCTCCGCGACGTGGCTTCCTCCCTGAAGACAAAAAAAGGAAACAGAAAAAGAATTCGGGAACTTGGGGGGAACAGAAAGCGAAAAAGAAGAACGTAAGCGTACAGAGAACGAGCGGGCGTCGCTGTCCTTTGTTATTTCCTTATTTTGCTTTGCCGTGCAGCGTAATCTGGGCCAGCAGGGCTTCCAGCTGGATGCGCTCGTTCGCCCCCTCCAC
>SBBD01000004.1 GCA_005239845.1 archaeon
GGTTGGAGGTACGAGCGCACCGGGCTTGCATAGATTTGGTCCACGTCATTATACAACTGGATTTTCTTCAAGCCGTTCGACGGCAGCTCGTAGTAGAACAAGGACTTCCAGTTCGTGCTCCCGGAAACGGAGCCGTTAGGGAACAAGTACAACGCGTAACTGTCGCGCACGCGTTGGAGCTGCAAAAAGGACGTCGTAGCGGAAAGGATTTTCCAGTCTTCTCCCAAGAACGTAATCGTGTAAACCGTCGTGTTGGAGAGCACAGGCAATGGAGTGGAAAAGACGATTTCGTAACCCGTTTTCGCGTTTTTCGCCAGCACTTTCTTTTGCGCGGAGTCGAAAGAACTGTAGGCGAACAGGAACGCGTGCTCTTCCTCAATAGTAGACGCGTTACCGGGCAAGGAAATAGTTCTCGAGGAAAGCACGGTTGTGACGGCGGGCGTCAAGTATTTGGGACCAAAGTTGGGACGAAAAGAAGAATTCGTGGTTCCAAAGGAAGTGTTGATGGAACGCACGGAGTCCAATTGGTAGTCCAAGTTGTCTTCGATATACGTCTTCATTTCGTACGTGGCCGCTTGCGTAGAAAAAGCGAAAACGGCTGCGATCAACAAGAGACTCAAAACCGGGTTCCGAACCTTCATCAAAGCTCACCTTTCTAACCATTAAGTAGATACAAGAGTGCTGGAAAAGGAGTATAAAAAGGTTCTTATTGAAGGGAAAATGAACGTTGGAAGCGGAGAGGCAAGAAAAGGGGAATGAGAATGAACGGAAAAGCAAGGCGCAAGAATTAGAATTTGAAGCCTTGCGGGAGCATGCGCTGCAGTTTTTTCGAGAGGCCGCGGTTGCCCTTCAGGCCTTTCACCATCTTGTTCATGCGCTCGAAATTCGTCACTAATTCGCGCACGGCGTCCGCAGGCAAGCCCGCTCCTTTCGCCACGCGTTCCTGGTGGGAACGGTTCTTCATGAGGTCGGGGTTCTTGCGTTCGTTGGGGGTCATGCTCAAGACCGCGGCCTCGAACTGCTTGAGCTTGTGCTCGCTCTGCCCCAGCAGTTCTTCGGGGACGTCGTAAAGTCCGAGCAGCTGCAGGACTTGCTTCAAAGGCCCCATCTTGCGCATGCTCCTTAATTGCGCGAGGAACGTCTCGTAGTCCAGCTTTCCTTCCTCGAGTGCTCGCTGCAGGTCCTCCTCGTCGGAAGCTTCCTTGACTTTTTGGAGCAGGGAATCCAGGTCCGGGAAGCCGACGAGCCTGGCCACGAACTTTTTCGCGTCGAAGGCCTCCAGCGCGTCCGGTTTTTCCCCCAGAGTAATAAAGGCGACCTTGGCTTTAGAGGCGTGGACAGCGGAAAGCGCGCCTCCTCCTTTTCCGCTCCCATCCATTTTCGTGATGATGACGCCCGTGATTCCCACGGCTTTGTTGAATTGTTCGGCCTGTTTTCCTGCCACCTGCCCCAAGTCCGCGGAAACGATGAGAAACG
Source organism: archaeon (assembly GCA_005239845.1). Classification (GTDB taxonomy): domain Archaea; phylum Micrarchaeota; class Micrarchaeia; order Norongarragalinales; family SBBD01; genus SBBD01. The sequence continues at coordinate 1,477 of SBBD01000004.1, forward strand.
TTTCTTGCGGCTGGAAGACGGCGGCCATGCGCTTGAGTTCTTGCGAGAGATCCTCGTCAAAAGAGCTCCTTCCTGCCGTATCCAAAACCAACACGTCGTATTGGTTTTGAAGGGAGAGGGCGGCCTTGGCCACTTCCTCGGCAGGCTTTCCTGGAAGACTGAAAAAGCCGCAGTGCACTTGCTCGGCCAGCTGCTGCAGTTGCTCGACGGCGGCCGGGCGGTGCACGTCGCCAGCCACGGCGCAGACGTTCAACCCCTTGCTTTGGTAGAACTTGGCAACTTTGGCAATGGAGCTCGTTTTTCCAGAACCGTAGAGCCCAATCATCATGATTTTCTTCTTTTCAGTCTTGGGCTCGTAGGCTTCCCCGAGGATGTTCGCGAGCTCGTCGTACACGATTTTGACGATGTGCTCCCGCAAGTTCAGGGTCTGCGCCTTCTTTTCCTTGAGCGCTTTTTCCTGAATGCGTTGCGTGAGCTGGAAGACGAGCTTCACGTTCACGTCGTTCGTCAAAAGAACGCGCTGCAGCTCCTTGACGAGTTCCAGAATGGCTTTCTCGTCCACGAGCGGAGCCCCCGTGATTTTTGCCAGCGCCCTTCGCACGCCTTCTCCTAAATCCATCTTTGGTTCACGCAACTTGAATGAAAAGGAACGTCGTTATTTTTTAATGGAAAAGAGGGGGGAGTGGGCGACCCGTGTGGGGGGAAACTTCCCCCCAGAGGGGTCAGTGGGAGGGCTGAGATTCGAACTCAGGTCTTCAGCTCTTCTGCCTCTTTTTCGCAGCAAGCGAATTGAGAGAGGGCCCAAAGCTGAAAGCATGCCAGGCTAGCCCACCCTCCCTGTAAACTTGGAGAAAGAGGGAATTTAAGGGGCATGGTCGGTTCTGGAAGCAAGTGCACCGTGCCACTAAAGGGATTAATTAATGTTGGCTGCAAAAAAAGAAAAACGCGGAGTGAAATCGGAGGTGGCAGGCACATGGCAGACCTGTTTCAACGGAGAGGAAGACAAATGGGCGGAGAACGAATTCCGCCCTATACGCGGGATATGGAGCCGAGGTTTTCGAGGCTCCTGGGTTGGAAGACGGGGCTCGGGGGCGTGTTGGCGACGCTGGCGCTCGCTGGAGGAATGGCGTGGTTTTTGAGGAGCAGCCAAGCGCGGCTGGACGAGGCCGCGAGAAGCGTGGCCGAGCATTACCGGGGGGTTGCTCAACTGCCGGGCCATCCGGAACATTTGTCCTCGTTCGGCAAGATCGTTGCAAAAACGAGGTTGCTTCCAGAACACGTTCGCGCATTGGACCGCGTGGCAAGACAGACGGCGTACTCGGATACGTCTAGAGCGAGAGGCGAGGTGCAGGCCCCGCTGGCGAACCGCCGGTGGGCGAACGCGCACGACGTCGTGGAAACACTATATGGCCACGTGGACGAAGAGGGCCGCGTGCAGGAAGATTGGATTCGGGCGCTGGAAAACGGACTGCAGGGCTTGCAAGGATTGGAAAGAGAGCGGAGGGAAGCAGGGATTCGATTTTTAAGGGCGCTCAACCGGAAGCCCGACGAAGCCGTGCGCGAGGCGCTGCTGCAGATAGGGAAAGCGGGACAGGGCAAGGCCATGCTGAACGAACTCCGCGATTTCAAGCAAAGGCTTCAGACCCTTCGCCCTAAGGCGGCACCGCAAACCATTATTTCAACGGGCTCGCAATATGCGCGCTTCATGCCGACGGCGCAGGCAGCTCGGTTGAAGCGGATGGCCGTCCAGGGCGTTCGGAGGCAGTTTGCCGGAAAGCCGTTCCGGATCAGAAGCAGAGGGTAGGCGCCTACGCGTGGGTAACAGCAGGCCGGCGCCATCCAGCCGTCGAAAACTAAAAACCGGTAAAAAAAGGAGCGCAAGCTCAACGTTGAAAATAAAAAAATCAGAAGGAAAAGAAAAAGCTTATCGGCGTCTTCGGCCTGCAGAGACCGTGGCGACGATGGGGCGCACCGTTTCCACGACGTGCAGCTTGTACAGCACGTACAACAGGAGCACGGACAGCGTGGCGCCGATCGCGGACGTGTACGAGATGGCGAAGTCGGTCTGCTGGAAGTACATCACGGACAGCAAGATGAACAGGAAGGCTGAGACCGTGAACACGATTTTCTCATCAAAGGGCAAGCTTCCCATGAAACCACCTAAGGCGCAGTTAGTTTTTACTCCTTTTTAAGCCTTCCCCTCGGCTTCGGGATTTTGAGTTCGGGATAAACGCCGTTCACCAACGCGATACTGCCATAGGGAGGAAAGCCGCTTTCCGCGAAAACGCGTTCCAAGAAGTAGGACGGGAACGTAGGAGAAACGGAGGCTAGACCATTTTCTTTCGAGAGCGCAGAGAGCATATGGGCAAGTCTTGCTAACGATCTCCGGCCAGGAAAACGAGTTAAGAAGGACGCCAGTTTGTTGCAGTCGTCTTGGAAGTGCTCGGAACCGTATTCCGCCCGTTTTTTGGAAACGCTTTCATACGTGGCTACGAGGGTGGCGAGCACCTCCCTGCGTTCCGCGGCATCCAAGTTGACTTTGCGCACGATGGTCCAGCCGGGAAGCTGCGCCGCAAAGCGGAACTCGTTTTTGGAAGGAGAACCCGTGGGGTTTAGGGGGAGCGGAGGGAATATTTTTTCGTAGTAGGAGCGGAAGAACGCGCATTCCGCAATCCACACGGCGGGGTCGCATTTCTTTTCCAGTACGTATTCTGGAGAGCGGTCTTCGCGGACGAAGGGCTGCAGCTCCTGTTCCAAGCGAGAGAGCTTTAATGCCGCCACGGCTTCCGCCAGCGTCCCTAAATCGTGGACGGGGCTTGCTTTTTTGGAGGCGTACGCCTGGAGAGTGGCTTCATCGATGGGCGCGCACGAGTAGATGGTGCGCTGCAATAGGGCGGCCGCGGTTTCGAGGAAGGAAGCGATGGGTTGGCGGCCGAGCTCGCCTTCGAGTTCTTGCGCGATTTGGAGCGCGGGAAAGCGGGCGTTCAGCAAAAGAAGCACGGGCATTCCTCCCCCTAAAACCAGCCGGCTCAAACGCGGCCTTGAAGAATGGACGCGAGGGTTTTCTTGGCGGTAACACCCACCGGCGTTTCCAAGGAGTAGGCTCCTCCCGCGATTTGGGTTTCGCAGGCCTGGCACCGCCACAAGGCGTGGCCTTGGCGTCGGACGCGGGCTTTGCCGCACGAGGGGCATGCATACGGCGTGCGCTGTTGTTTCAAGACTTCGCGTTCGCGTTTTCGGGTTTTGACTCCATAGTGGGACGGCATGGCACATCACGCTTTGATGGCGCGGAACAGCGGGGCGGTCTTGTCTTTGGCCAAGTCGAACAGCGCCAGGATTTCTTCCGCGTGGAAGGCGGCGCGCTTGGATTTCTGCGAGGCGCAGAGGAAGCCGTCGTCGCTTACGGCGAGCACCAGGCGGCCTTCGGAAGCGGCATCCTCGTCCCCGTCCGCATCCAGCAAGACCGTTCCATTGATTTTCTCGAACGTGGAGGAGAGAACAAGGCGTTGTAAGGGAAGCGCGCCCGAGTATTCCTGGCGGACGATCTTGGCCTCTTCAACTTTGGGGATTTTTGCATCGGTTAAGGCCGCCATGGCCGCCAGCGAAGCGCAGTCGGAGAGGTTGCCGCAATGGTCCAACACGTAGAGGTCGACGAAGAGGCCCAAGACTTTCCCTTCCTCAATAAAGAATTTTTCCACGTCGACGCATTCCCCGGAGCGGATGCCTCGGTCCACGATTCTCGCCAGCTCGATGCTGTTCTCGTTCGGAGGGCCTGCCTCGAACGTGGGGTGCGCCAGCGGCAAGAACTCGCATTGCACGGTAAACACGCCTTCCGTGGGACGGTCGGCAAAGGGCTCCAGGATGTCGAACTTGATTCCGGCCGCAACTTGCGTGTCCCCGAGCTTGGCGAGGGCACTGCCTTCCGCATTCGGGAAGACGCCCTTCTGCACGGAAAACGGGCGGTAGGCCAACAATTCCCTTCCGTCCACGCGCTGGCCGTTCTTGAGCACGTCCTTGACGTATTCGGCGCGGATTTCGTCCACGATGTCTGCTTCTCTAGCCATGTTTCAATCAACTCTCGGTGAGGGGCGGCCTATAGTTTTCGGGGGGTGCCGCTCTGCTTTTACGTAGATGCGCCTATTTTCAGCCATCTTCATTCAACTCGTGAGGCCCGTAATAGCGGTCTTTCAACGCTTGCACTTGAACCGCGCGTACGGCTTCCGCGCCCTTGAAGCCCATTTCGAACATGCGCGCGAGCTCTTCTTTTGTAAGCATGCCGTCCTGTTGGAACAACAGGATTTCGCGGGAACGCAGGGAAACAATGAGGGGGACGTCGGCCTCTCCTTGATTGTCTTCATACTTGTCTAAGTCAGCCACAAGCTGGCCTTCCACTCTCCCCAGAGAAACGCCTTGGACCAGGTCCTTCATGGGAATGCCGGCGTCGGCGAGTGCGACGCTGGCCGCTGTGATGCCCGCGACCCTCGTGCCGCCGTCGCTTTGCAGCACTTCCATGCTGATATCAATCTGCGTTTTCGGGAACTGTTTTGTCAGGACAATGTTTTCGAAGACGTGCTTTGCTACTTTCCCGATTTCGATGGCCCTGCGGTTGGGCCCCGAACGCCCATGCTCCTCGATGCTGCTGAAGGGCGCCATGGCGTACCGGCAGTTGATGATAGCCTTATGCACGTTCGACAAGTGCTTGGGGAACACTTCGCGCGGGCCGTAGGCGGCCGCCAGAACCTTGTTCCGGCCCCATTCAATGAGCGCGCTCCCGTCGGCGCGCTTCAGCACCCCGGCCTTGATGGAGAGGGGACGTAGGTCTTCCATGCCCCGTCCGTCGGCGCGCTTTCCGTCCACGATCAACTTCTTTTCTTTTTCCATATCGAGCACTCTTTTCTGTTTTTTAGTCCATTCAAGGCATGCTTTCGTCGCGTTCTTCACGGGCTTCCGCGGGTTCCGAAAGAAGAGAAGACGACGCGGAGGGTGTTTTCCCTGCTTTCCTGTACTCTTCCTCCAGAAACGCTTTCACGCGGTCGGTCAGGCCGTGCACGTGCGCCTCCTTCGCAATCTTGAGGATGGCGAGAAGGGCCAAGGCCGCGTTGCCTCCCTTCACGTAAATGCGGCCGTTCTTGCCCACGAAGATGCGGCTTCCCGTGTACTGTTCGAGCATCATGACCATCGAGTTGTTCCTTCCGATGACGCGGGGGATCTTGACGCTTTCCACTTCCACGATGTGCCCGCCCCACAGCTTGCGGGGCTCCACGAGAAGGGCCTCGTTGACCTCGTCTACCGCGCGGATGACGGCGGAAACCACTTGCCCTACTTCGAACGACTCTCGCAAATCGCGCGAGGAAAGCGTTCCCTCGTAAGGAGAATTGATGTCGATTTCGTAGCCCGAAAAACGCTCTTCCTTGATGACCCCTATAACGTAGTCGCTGACCACGGGCGTGTACTTGCCCTTCAGGGGCACCACCTTGTCGTCGTACTTCACGGAAAGCACGGAAGAAAACGTCTGGTTGTCTTCCACGAAGCTGCCGTCGAAGCGGCGGGGCTCGGCGTAGAGCACTTCGCCGGGAACAATAAAGTCTTTCATGCGCTATAACACCAGCATACAAAACAACAACGAAAAAACAGCGTTAGGAGCAGGGCCCCCTTAGCCCGCGCTCACGTCATTTTCCAGTTGGTTCCGAATAATTTCAGGAATAGGACGCGTCCGCAAGGCGCAAATCGTTCTCCAGCACTCCAAGCCTTTACGCGGAAAACAAGTCTGCCGCTTGGAATTAATAAAGGTATGGGTTGGAAGGCGAAGGAAAAGGGCAGGGAAACACATTTATAAGAAAAAAGGAATATGAAAGAAGCAGGAGCGCGCATGGGAAAAACCGCGATAGCATTCTGGCCCGAAGCCGCCCTGGGAACCCGGTTCGTGTTGGGAGACCGGAACCGCGGCAACCTGGAACTCTTTGCTAGACACATAGCAGCGGTCGGTCGCCGTGAACGCAGGGAAAAAATGCACGCGGACCAGTTAGCAGCGGAGCGAGAAGGACCGCTTTTGCAAGACGCAGAGGCAAAAATCAGGAGACAAGAAGAGCGGA
>SBBD01000090.1 GCA_005239845.1 archaeon
GCCGTACTTTTCCCTCAGCTGCTCCTCGATGCTCTTCGTGCGCGTCATGGCTTCCGCAATAAACCCCTTTTCGATGAATTCCGCCCCTTCCGTCACGGCGATGTCTCCCCCCAAACGGATGATGCCGCTCAAGTCCCGGAAGCGCAGCGTCAGCGCATTCGCGGCATCATCCATCAACTTGGCGCGCTTTCGGGCCTCTTCCATGATGGCTTCCGCCGCCTCCCACGTCGCATGAGGCACTTTCCCGTCCTTGCGGATTTCCTGCGCGATGAACTGCAGGAGTCTGAACCGGTTCTCTTCGGTGTCCGGCATGTACGTGTTCAGCAACACTTCGTAGCCGTTCCCCACGATGCGCGAGCGAAGGGGAGGGAGAATATACTGCAAGTCGTTGATGTTGCTCGCCGCAATCAGCACGAACTCGCAGGGCACGTCCACGACCTTCACGCTCGCCCCCGAACTCTGCGGGTTCCTTCCCACGATGGAGTACTTCTTTTCCTGCATGGCGGTGAACAGGTAGCGCTGCAGGTAGCTCAAGGCAGACAACTCGTCGATGAACAATACGCCCTCGTGGGCCTCGTGAATTGCGCCCGCCACCACGCGCGCGTAGGGCTGCACCCCGATTTGGTGGTGGCCCCCATACGGATCGTGCCGCACATCCCCCAACAACTCGGTTTCCGAGGCCCCCGTGGCGATGATGAAGGCCTTGCGGTCCAGCGGGATCAGAATCTTGCGGGGGTGTTTCTGTTTCACGGCGTCCATGCGCTCGAGCGCCTTCTGGTCCAAGATGCGGACCTTCTCACCCATCCGTTCGTACACGATGACCTCTTCCCTGCCATCCTCGTTGATGCGCGTGGTGTGCACGCGCTCCGTCTCGGGAGCCGTGTACTTGTCGAACAGGAGGTCACCGAAAGGAGAATATTCTTGCCGGAACTTGTCCGTGCCGCAGTGCGGGCAGCTCAATTCGGAAGCCTTGCTGGCCCTCCCGCACTTCCGGCACCTGAACCCCAGCTTTTCCGCGACAAACGCGGGAATCTGCAACGGCTCCACGAGCCGCCCTTGCGTGCTCTTCTCCAGCGTCTTCTCCTTCTGGATGTCCTTCACGTCCCTGACTTCCACGAGGGGTCTTTCGGGATTCGCGGGGTTGTGGAGCACGGAAATTTCTTGGGAGGGAGTGGGCAAGTGGAAGGCAATGCTTTGCGCGATCATGCTCTTGCCCACGCCGGGAGGACCCACGAGCAGCAAGTGCCTTCCCTGCAAGGCCGCAATTTTGGCGATGCGCACGGCTTCCTCTTGCCCGACGACTTGCTGCAGCGGGTCCTTCGGGATCGAAACGTCGGCCGTGCTCTTGATGTTCGCCAGCTCCATGTTTATCGCGTGCCCCTATTCCTTGAACGGCCTTTGCCGCCTCTCGTTCCGTTCGTTTCCTCTCTCCCCCCTTTACCTCGAACCGTTTTACCTGTTCCCCTCTTATCCCTCGCCCCCTCTTCCTGCCAACTCCCGCAATATTAAAAAGCTGTACTTAATGACTTATTGTAGTTTCAGGAGAAAAACTTTTAATGGCAAGGGTATTCATGGACGCCCCCGAACCGCTCAAAGGCTGGTGGGAGAACGCCGTCGCCGCCCTCAAAAACCTGTATCTTTCGTTAGAAGAACGCTACTACCGCATGGCCGAGTACCTGGAAGCCCACCACATCCCCTTCGCCAAGGTCTTCCTGGAGCCCATCGAAAAGCAAGGCATTCCCTCCTTCCCCATTTTTGCCTTAATCGTATTGGCGTTGGCAGGAGTTGGGATTTACGCCGCCTTTGGCGCTTCCTTTTCCGCGAGCACGTCCGTGAAAGTGACCGTGCTTTCCGAGGAAGGCAAAGTCAACGGCGCCTTTGTAGAACTTTTCGGGAAGGACCTCAACCGGACTGGCACGACAGAGAACGGTGCCGTCGAATTCGCCAAGCTGCCGAAAGGAGCCCGAGTTACGGTGCGAGTGACCAAGGGAGGATACCGTACGGCCGAACAGTTTTTGGTGCTGGGACAAAAGAAATCGGTTTCCTTCAGCTTGCAGTCGAACGCCGTTTCCGTGACCGTGCTGGTGCAGGACTTCCAGGAACGCCCCTTGCCCCAAGCCCGCATCGACTACGTCTACCTTTCCTATTCCGGGCGCAGGGAAACGAAGTCCGCGGAAGCGGACTTGGAAGGCAAGGCCCTCGTGGAAACCGAGCTGGGCGCAACGGTGGACGCCACGGTTTCCTTGGAAGGCTACGAATCGAAAACCCTTTCCTTCACGGCGGATGAAGGGTTGCGAAAGAAAGTGTTCTTGCGCTTAATCCCCCAACCCCAGAACACGACGCCGCCCTCGCAGAACACGGAGTACTCCACGCTGACGGTGAACACGCAGGACGAGCACAACGACGCGCTCGAGGCGCACGTCCAAGTGCGGGATGCGGACACGAACGAGCTGCTCGCGGAAGCGGATACCCAGTTCGGAACGACGGTATTTTCCGCGCTGAAAGTAGGGGATACCGTGAAAGTCGTCGCGGAAGCGGAAGCGTACGAGCGGGCGATTGCCACGGTGACCCTTACCCGGACCAAGACGCTCACCTTGAAGCTCAAGAAGCTCGTGGGAGGAACGCGTTCCGTCATCAAAGTGCAGGATTCGAAAGGAAAACCCTTGCCCGCCTATGTGGCCATTCTCGAAATCGGGGAAGGCAACAACAATTTCACGATCGTAAAAGAGGCCTCCGAACAAGCGGAACTTTCTGCTATCCTTGCCCCCGCCCGCGCCTATTACGCCGTGGCGTACAAGGCAGGATTTTTGCCCGCGAAGACGCTGCACTTTGCCGCCGGGGAAAGCAAGACGATTACGCTCTTTAACGTCCTTGCCAACAATTCCGCCAATCTCACCCTTTCCGCAAAGGATGAAGATGGTTTGAACATCACGCAAGCCGTGGCGCTCGCGTTTTACGACAAGGACGGCGAATGGGTTCCTCCCTTCAACGTTAAAATTTTACGCGGCACGACGACCTTCCAAGGCCTCCTGCGCGAGCGGTATTTCGTGCAGGCATCCTACAACACCTTGAAAGGCAATGTTTCCGTGGATTTGAGCTCTGGAAGCGCAAGTACGGATATCGTCTTGTATTATCCTCGCGGCACCCTGCGCTTCTTTGCCAGCGATTTCGACAACAACACGCTCACGAACTTCCAAGCCTTCGTTTACTTCCAAGGATTCAGGAACAATTCCTTGCATGCGAGGTGCACGGCCTCCGGAGCCACTTCGTGCGATGTGGAAGTGCGGGCGGACAAGGTGCTTAATTTGAGTGTCCTTGCCCCCTTGTACCGGCCGTGGTTCAAGACGTTGGACCGCAACACGGTGAAAGTCAACAACGTCACGGAACAACAAGCCCGTCTCGTGCACTTGAACGATTCCAGCATCGTAAAAATCGCTTTCACTTCCCTCGAGGACTCGGAAGGCAATGCCGTCACGAACGTCGTTGCCGACCGCTACTATCTGGCTCGCTTCAGCGTCTACTTCGCGGAAGCCACGAACCCCGGCGGGGTATACGTGCGCGTTTCCTCTCCTTCCTACCAGGAAATCGCCTACATTGTAAACACGACGCAAGAACCATCTTTCCACTTGAACGGCTCCACCGTCTTAAGAGGAGATGGCAACTTCTCGAACACGAACCTTTCCTCTTCCATCTGCATGTCCGACTATGCCGGCGGGGAAAACTATGCGCTGGCGTGGGCGGATTACCAATACGACTTTATTGGTGTCCGAGAAACGGCGTACTGGATCCGCATCAAGCCTTCCGTGGCAAACGCCAGCAACTTCTCCGTTAACTATAGGGCATATGCTGTTGCTGGAAACAAGTATTACCGTACGCCCTTGGATGCGGCTTTAGGCAATTCGTTTGAAGTTGCCGGAAGGCCGTGGTGCGCGGCGCAGACGCTGGCGAAAGTGTTTCCGCTTTCCTCGTGCGGGGGCTTCAACCAAGCCTGCTGCACTACAAGAGCTGCCCCGGACTTCGCGTGCGACAACGGTTACCAGTGCCTTGCTGGCGCCTGCGTCTTCCCCACGTCCTGCGGCTCCTCCACCTTGTACTGTTCGGACAACAACGTGTGCTGCAGGCAAGGAAACTCCAAGAGCTGCCAAGCCGCGGATGCGTGCACCACGCCGGCGCAATGCGTTCCCGAGTGCGACCCTGAAGAGCAGTACTGTGATTCTGCAGACCCGCAAAGCGGAGGCATCTGTCGCACCGTAGCCTGCGGACAATTAGGCCAGACCTGTTGCGGAGGCACTTCTTGCGACGAAGGCTTCTTGTGCACGCAAGGCACGTGCCAAAGCTGCGGCCTTTACGGACAAGTCTGCTGCGCCTACACTGCCCAGAATCCTGAGTCAGCTTGCACGCAAGGCCTGCAATGCGTAGGCAACCAATGCGTTTCCTCCACATTCTGCGGCTCTCAGGAAAACGCGTGCACGGGCGGAACGGTGTGCTGCAAGGACCCTGAAGACTTAGGGCAATGCGTGCCCAACAACGAATGCAATGCGCCCGTCGCCTGCTCTCCTGCTTGCACGGAGGAGCAGTACTGCGACGCTTCCGACTTGAATCGCCCCGCTTGCAAGACGTGCGACGAAGAGCATTGTCCTCTTGGAAAACCCGGTGGTTTGTGCCTGCCTTCTGCTGCGAATCCTTGTCCTGTAGGCTACATTTGTCTTCCAAATTCCAACAGTTCTCTTGGAACCTGCACGCCGTGCGGACAGGAAAACCAAGCCTGCTGCACGAATAACGCCTGCAACCCCGGCCCCGGCCTTTCTTGCAGCACTACTCAAAACAAGTGCGTCTTTTGCGGAGGAAATGGGGAAGCTTGTTGTAGTGCTGTAGGAGTCAACGCTTCTGACTGCGAGACGGGCCTCGTCTGCAGGAGCACCGCCCAAGGAGAAAAGTGCGGTCCTCCCGACTTGTGCGGAGGCCAAGTCTGCAACGACCAAAACCCGTTCTGCTGCGTGGACCAAGCCCGCAACACGTCCACGTGCGTAGCTGACCAGAGCGCTTGCCAAGGACAAATCGAGAGCTGCGAGCCTCCTTGCGCGGACCTGCAAGTATGCTTGGTCCCAAGCAACGGAATCCCCTATTGCGCCGAATGCTTCGAACTCGCCCAGAATAGCGCTTTCAAGCCCTATATGTCCCTAGTTTGTCCCAACTACTGCCACGAGGAGCTACCGGGCTATGATTGTCCTGCGCAAGGCTCGCAGGAACGCTACTGCAACCAGATCAGCTCCATCGGGGGACAGTGCGCGAATTGCGGGGGGGAAGGCCAAGCCTGCTGCCCCAACGCGCAAGGCATCGCCACCACCTGCAAGGGAGACGCCCTATTCTGCGCTCCTGACGGAATGTGTGCCGAAAGAATCGCCTGCAACAACGACATTTGTACGGGAAGCGAAAAATGCTGCGCCACCCGCGACTCCCCGACGGCCATATGCGCTGCAGAAGACCAGTGCATCGGGCCGCCCATCGAATGCGCCAACAACTGCAACGACAACCCCAATTCCTTCTGCAAAGTCACTGGAATTACTGCCCAATGCCAGGCGTGCGCCAGCGAGCCCGCGGACAGCCCGCTCTTCCAGCTCTTCTGCTCCGGCTATTGCGATGCTAGCAAGAACACGTGCGACCCGATAACAGAAATATGCGACTTGCAGGCCAACCGCTGCCTCTCTATCTCTGGAGAATGCAACGTTACCGGGAACGGGAATGCGTTCTGCAACGCCACCTATGGTTCCAACTATTCCTGCATGCGGTCCGGTTCCCCGCCCAAATTCGTCTGCTCGGAGTGCGGCACGGACCAGCGGTGCCAGCAGCTCTACAATTCTTCCTACTTCTGTTCGGAACAGGAAGTGAACGGCTTCACGCGCGGTGTCTGCCAAGTGCTTCCCGAGTGCCGCAACGACCAAGAATGCAAGGACAAGTACCAGAATTCCACGTTCATCTGCCGGCTCTTCACGTGCCAGCCTCCCGACGCCCAATGCGTGAGAGACGCGCAATGCGCAAACACTTCCATGAAATGCGACAACTACGCCTGCGTTCCCAAGACGTGCGTGGACGATTCCAACATTTGCACTGCCGGCTTCAAGTGCGACAACGTGACCGCCGCCTGCATTCCCAAGACGTGCGTGGACACCGGCATCTGCCCTGCAGGACTCGTCTGCAATGCCGCTACGGAAACCTGCGAACCCCCGGACTGCGGGGACTTCGGCGAGGAATGCTGTGCGGGAACCGACTCGTGCAAGGACTGGATGCAGTGCGTTGCAGGAACCTGCACCTATCCCACCGCCTGCGGCTCTTCTTCCGCGCTCTGCCAGGATAACCAGGTGTGCTGCCAGCAGCCCGGCAACTCCAAGTTTTGCGCCGACAATGCCACCACGTGCGGTCCCGGGAACCAGATCGTGGAGTGCACGCCTTCGTGTGATCCTAACTCGCAGTACTGCGA
>SBBD01000074.1 GCA_005239845.1 archaeon
GGGAATACGTCGGAGCCCTGACGAGCGACACATGGGCGACTTTCACCTACCGACTGGACCCGGCGACTCAACTCCTCGGAGGAGAAAACGTGCACGTAAGGTTTGTCGACAACGACAACACGAAAGAATCTATCACAGACCTTTATCTCGACTACGTTAGGATTGTGGGCTCGAAAGTAAGCTACCGCTTCGATGTAGAGCATGCGATATTGGCTCCAGCGGGAGCTGACAATTACATAGTCCAAGTAGGTTACTATATCGGGGATGATGGAGAAAACGTCGACGTTTACCTCTGGGATTTCGAAGTTGGTAGTTGGACACAAGTAGGAGAATTAACCTCGACTACGCCTGCGCAGTGGACATACGACATAACCGGTACTGCTTACGTTCTTGGTACGGGTAAGGTCAGGGTAAGATATGTGCAGGATGAAATTGACGTGATACCGACAACTTTCATGCTAAACTACACCCGAGTCAGGTCACAAAGCACTGCGGGAGCCTCGATGCTCTGGCAGCACACCATCACGAACGTCGCCGCCGGTTATGATAACTATGACCTCAAAATCGTCGGGAAAACCAGCGGAGATACCGAATACATTAACGTTTACGTTTGGGACAACGAGAACGCGGAGTGGGACTACATAGGTTACATGAGAAACACCGAGGACACTATAACTTACCGTCTGGCGCCACTTACGTCATATCTAGACGGCGACAACATCTACGTAAAGTTCGATGACGATTCAGATGCTGACAGCAACCAGACCACCTTGCACGTGGACATGGTCAGGATCGAGGAGGCCTTCTCTGCGACATCGGACATAAAGCTCCAGGTCCGCACGAGCGCCGACAACTTGGAGTGGACCGAATGGACTGGCCCGGACAACACCTCCGGAACCTACTTCGAGAACGACGAGAACACGGATTTGAACGCCGGGAGGGGCACAATACAGAACGGCGACAACCGCTACATCCAATACAAGATTTATTTCACGAGTCAGTACTCTGGCCTGACCGCGGAGAACGGCCCAATTGTCTACGACGTCACCATAACCGCTTCGACTTTCGAGAACCTTTACCTGCCGGCCAACGGCTCGGTGACCACCGACAACACGCCATACTTCGAGTGGGAAGTGGTGACGGCGGACAACTACGACATCCAAGTGGACAGCGACACAGACTACGAGAATCCAGTTTATGACAACAACGTTCCTGGCACGGACAATTTCAACACGATCGGCGACGAGAACTCCCTCGAAGACAACCTGTACTACTGGCGAGTCAGGCGCTGGTTATCCTACTCACCCGGTGCATGGACGAATTCTTGGTCGTTCAGGGTTGACACGCTTGCCCCCGGCCCGCCCGAGAATCTGGTCCCATCGAACGGGGAAAACTACGCCGACAACACTCCGTTCCTAGACTGGGACGCCCCGGACGAGAACTCCACGCCGCTGCAGTACATCGTTTGGGTATCCCACTATCCCGACTTCGGAGACACCGTCTGGATGAGCGGTTGGCTGGATGAAGACAACGTCACGATCCCTGAAGTGGACGACAACGACAATTACTACTACTGGAGAGTTCGCGCGCGCGACAACTTGGGTAATGAGAACGCCCAGGCCTGGTCAGCATACGGAAGCTTCCGAGTCGACACGACCCAGCCGAACGCACCATCGCTTGTCTGGCCCGGCGACACATCCTGGGTAACCGCCACACCAAACCTGGACTGGAGCGCTGTAACGGACAACACTTCCCCTGTTTGGTACTCTGCGATAATCGCCTCCGACCCGACATTCGGCGGGGGCTCGATAGTTGAAAACTCCGGGTGGATAACGGACGACAACTACGTGACCACCGTCCAGCCCCACGCGACATACCGCTACTGGCTTGTCATCGCCAGGGACAACCTCGGCAACGAGAGCGTCTGGTCCGAGAACCGATCGTACCGCGCAGACCTGAACCCGCCGGCGATAGTGCAACTCAACTACCCGTCAGAAAACCAGGAAGTTGAAACCTACACAATAACTTTCGACTGGCCGGCCGTGACGGACGACGGCTCCGGCGTGGACAACTACTGGATACAGATCGATGACGACAACACGTTCGCGACCCCGCTCCACGAGAACAGCGCGATCCCGGCGGCCGAGAACTACTACAATTACACAATGTCGGGGAGCGGCGTTTACTACTGGCGCGTGAAAGCTCTCGACAGGATAGGGAACGAGAACGACTGGTCGGACAACTGGATGTTCGCCTGCCGCCAGTGGTTCCTTGTAGAGAGTTGGAGCGGGACGATCAATGCCCCGCTTCAGGCGGGATGGGATTTGGTCGAGGGCTGGACCGGCACTGTGAACCCGCCAGCAAGTGTTTGGAGCGGGGTAGAAATGTGGGGCGGCACCATCACTGCAACAGTTCCCGCGCCAATACTCATCGCACCGTTCAACAACGAGAACACGAACGACACCACGCCGACGTTCAGCTGGGACAACAGCCAGCCAGCAGACACCTACCAGATGTGGGCCGATGACGACCCGAACTTCCAGTCACCAGACGTTAACCCGGGAGCTCAGGGCGCCAAATCATACACGCCGTTCACGCCGATGGCGGAGGGCCTTTACTACTGGCGTGTGAGCATGACCAGGACTGGTTCTACATCAGAAAACTCCGAGAATTGGATCGTGCGCATCGACACCTCAACCCCGTCGGCGCCGAGCTTTGTCTGGCCATTGAACAACGAGAACACCAACGACAACACCCCGAACTTTGACTGGGGTGCCGTCAGCGATCCCTCTCAACCAGTTGTCTACGAAATATGGGTGGCGAGGGACCCGAGCTTCCAGGACATCGTGGTCAGCGAGAACGGGGTTTCTGACGACAACTATCAAGTCGCGAGCGAGCTTGACGACAACCTCTATTACTGGCGAGTTCGCGCCTGGGACAACGCGGGCAACCCGAGCGAGAACGCGGAAAACAGCTTCCGAATCGACACACTCGCTCCCGGCATACCGACCCAACTCTGGCCGATAAACGACCAGTGGACGATTTCAACCCCCAACCTCGACTGGAGCGCCGTTGCCGACAACTCGGAACCTGTCGAGTACTATGTAATAATCTCTGGTGACAATTTCGCGGAGGCATACAACTCTGGGTGGATCACGGACGACAACTGGGTTGCGCCCGCCCTCGCCCAAGAGGACTGGTACTGGTGGGTGCAGGCGCGCGACAACGCAGGTAACACGAGCGGAGAGTCGAACAGGCACAGGTTCCAGGTCGACACGACCCCGCCGAACATCACAATCCTATCGAAGCCGGAGAACATGGAGGCGTTCGCCAGCCTTTCCGTGGTGATGACGTGGGCGACTACAAGCGACAATGCACCCGGCTCCGGTGTCGAGAACTACTGGATACAGATTGATGACGACGCTGACTTCAGCTCTTTGCTCCACGAGAACTCCGCAATCCCGAGTTCCGAGACCACCTACACCTACAACTTCCCCGCAATCGGCACGTACTACTGGCA
>SBBD01000102.1 GCA_005239845.1 archaeon
CTGCAGTACCAGTCGTTGAAGGAAATCCGCGAGGAGCTCGAGCGCTTCCAGGAGTTCGACTTGAGCCCGCGCGCCAAGCTCGCCGTGGAGCGCATGCAGGAGCTTGCAGAAAGGGGGCTTTCCGTTCCTGAAAACAGCGTCTGATTCCGCTATTCTATTACCGGAAACGAGGCCTGCAAACACCTTTATAGGCTGCTTTTCGTCTTCTTCCCTGATAACTAAAATGTCTGGAGACTTCACGCCGATTCACGCCAGCTCTTCCATGGAAGCCATCGAGCCCATGCTGCAAAAGCTTTCCTACGTTTCCCTCAACCCCATGCAGGCGGAAGCCGTAATGCAAGGCATTCTGGATGCTCCTCGCTCCCTTGTTTGCGCTCCCACCGCTTCCGGGAAAACGCTTCTCGCCATACTCCGCATCCTCCGCAATTTCGAGGGAACGAAAGGCAAGGCCGTCTATCTGGTTCCCTTGAAAGCGCTAGCCCAAGAAAAGCACCGTGAGTTCTCGCAAGCGTTCCTTGCTTTCGGCTTGAAGGTCGCCATTTCCTCCTCCGATTTCGATTCCTCTTCCGAAGAGCTTGCCGCTGCCGACGTCATTATCGCTACAAACGAAAAATTTGATTCGTTGCTGAGGCACAACAGCGGCTGGATCAAGAAAGTGAATTTGGCAATAGTGGACGAAGTTCATTTGCTGCACGACGGTTCCAGGGGAAGCACACTCGAGATTGTTTTTGTTAAATTGATGGATCTTGGGGCTCAACTTCTCGCCTTGAGCGCCACGGTGGCGAACGCAGAGGAATTGGCGTCATGGCTCAACGCGAAACTCTTCCAATCCTGTTATCGGCCAACCAAACTGGTTTACGGCATTGCCACCGGAAGCAGGCTGGTAACCATTGATCCCCAGGAAATGCAGGAAAAAACGGAAAGACTGGAAGGCAAAGTTCCCCTCGGAAACCTCTTGAAAAGATGCCTTGCCTCCGGAGGCCAAGCCTTGGTGTTTGTTTCCTCAAGAAGAGGCGCGGAAGCGGCCGCAAGGGACTTGTCCCCTTTAGTAGGCGAGCTTGTTTCTTCTGCCGATCGTGTTATTCTTGCCGATGTTTCCCAACGAGCCCTCAAAGCTCTTCCCAACCCCACTTCCCAATGCCGTCTTCTCTCTTCTTGCCTCGCTCAAGGCATTGCCTTCCACCACGCAGGCATCGTCTCCAAGCAACGCTCCATTATTGAAGAAGGCTTCAAGCAGTCGCGGTGCCTCAAAGTCATCGTTGCGACTCCTACCTTAGCGATGGGCGTCGACTTTCCCGCTTCCTATGTGATTATAAGGGACCTCAAGCGTTTCACGGGAGCTTTTGCCGAATTCCTTCCCCGTTTTGAAGTCGCGCAGATGGCCGGGCGTTCCGGAAGGCCGCGGTACGACAAGGAAGGCTTTGCCGTATTGTTGTGTCAGCCGGACGAAATCAATTACGTGCGCGACGAATACGTTTTCGGCGCTCTCGAGAAAATCGAGTCCAAACTTTCCTCGGCAGCCGTCTTGCGCATGCACACGCTGGGGCTCATCGCTTCCGGCTACTGCAAGTCCTTCTCCTCGCTCTACGAGTTCTTCCAGAAGAGCCTGTTCGCCTTCCAGTACGGCTCCACGACGGAATTGCTGCAGATGGTGGAACAAGCCGTCTTCGAGCTGAAAGACATGGAGTTCGTGAGTGAGCGCTCGAGCGGCAACCTGCTGCCAACGCCTCTAGGGAAACGCGTCTCGGAACTCTACATCGACCCGCTTTCAGCGAACGCGTTCGTCGAGTTCATTCGTTCCAAGGGAGAAAAAAGCGAGCTCGATTACCTGTTGACTCTACAGTGCGCCACGGAAATGCTTCCTTTGCCCCATTTGCGTAGAGAGGAAGAGCAGCGCCTGTTCGACGAGGTAGATGTTTTGAAAATGAGTCCCTTCCTCGAAAAGCAGTTTGATGACTATAATTTCCTCTCGAAGTACAAGGCCGCCAAAATCCTCAAATATTGGATTGGTGAGGAGACGGAGGAAACGATTCTGGAAACATTCGGCGTGGCTCCGGGTTTGCTGGCCTCCCATCTTCGAAACGCGGTGTGGCTCTGTTATGCCCTGCAAGAGCTTGCCTTCCTCTTGAACGCCACGTCCACGTACGCGCAGGCAAAAAGAATGAGGAGGAGGTTGAGGCACGGCATCAAAGAGGAACTGCTTCCTATCTGCACCGTGAAAGGCATTGGGAGAGTAAGGGGCCGCAAGTTGTTCAACGCAGGCATACGCACTGCAGACGATTTGAGGTCAAGAAGCCGCGAGGAAATCAGGCGCATTTTGCGCTCCTAAATTTTTCCTGCGGCCATGTCGTTTAGCCCTTGTTTTTTAAATCCTGCCCGCCACTCCTTTGCATGGCCTTCAAGGCGGTAGAGGCGCTCAAGGACGCTTACTCGCGCTACGCCGACTATTTGGAATCCAAAGGCATCCCCCCGCTTCCGGCCACCATCGTCTTCCTCACGGTTCTGATTATCCTTGTTGGCTTTTCCCTCTCCTTTCTCTCGAAGGCACCCCCCCTCGAGACGGTGAGCGTAACGGTCTATTCCGAAAACGGGGAAGCGGTTCCGGATGCAAGAGTGCAACTCTACGATGAGCAAGGCAATTTCTTGGACGAACAGAAAAGCGACGCGCAAGGCCTCGCCCATTTCACTGGAGTCAACGTGGCCCGCGTCGTCGTGAAAGTCTTGAAGCAAGGCTTCGAACCCGGTTCCACGGTTTCCACCCGCTCTTCCGTGACGGTCGCGTTGGCCTCGGAAGCCCCGCTTCCTTCAACTGAAACCCTTCGCATTGCCCTTTTCGTCACAGACCAGGAAACGCTTTCCCCCATTTCCGGCGCCCAAGTTTCCTATTCCTCCAAGCGCGCCGCCGCTTCCAGTGCAACCACGGACGCGCAAGGCAAAGCCGTTCTTGTGGCAGGTGAAGGCCGCACCGTGAACGTGCGCGTTACTCACTCTCAATACGAGGACAAGGCCCTTTCCTTCCTCGCCAAGAAGGGAGTGCAAGTCGAGGCCAAGCTTCAAAAACGCAAGGGCGGGCAACGCCCCGGCCCGACGCCGACTCCAGGCCCACTCGAGTATGGTACGCTGGAAGTTTCCGTGAAAGACCCTTCCGGCAACGCGGTTTCCGGTGCCACGGTAAACCTATACGATGCTTCTACTGATTCCAAAATAGCATCGCAGGAAACAAGGGAAGGAAAATCCGTTTTCGAGGACTTGCTGGTGGGCTCCCGCGTCTATCTCACGGCAAGGGCGGAAGGCTTCCTGCCCTTCTCGGGAACGGACCGCATCTTGGTGCAAAAACGCACGCGGCACGAAATCTCGCTGCGCACGCAAGCCTTGACGGACTCCTTCAAAGTACGGACGCTCAACGACGAAGGCAACCTCACCGCCTCCGCGGTTTCCCTCTACACGACCACCACCCACCAGCTCGTTTTACGTAAGGATAGCCGAGGAGAAGTTTCCTTCACGCTCCAGGAAATCCAGGACGCTTTGGGCGGGCTCTCCGATTCCAGCACCGACGTTTCCTCGCTCTCTTTCTACGTTTCCGCCAATGCTCCCTCCCGCCTTCCTGCCTTTACCTCCGATTTCAATGCGCCCTTCTCGCAGGACTATAGCCTCCTCCTTTCCAGCGCTTCCCCCGAAAATTCAGCTGTTTTAACCGTAGAGACGCAGGACGCTTCGCGCGCCAAGCTCCCGCAAACCGAGGTCCGCGTTTTGAAAGATGCGCGCGTACTGGCCTCCAAGAAAAGCGACTTCAACGCCAAGGCCTCTTTTACACTTCCCGTAAATGAAACCTACCTGGTTGAAGAGGTTTCCGGAGGACAGAAAGGCTACGGCAAGATATTCCTTTCCCAGGATTCCTTGCTGGAAGTCTTTCTCAGCGACGCCGTTTCCTTCCTCCTCGTGTCTTCTTTCGACTTGCAGACC
>SBBD01000160.1 GCA_005239845.1 archaeon
AAATTGCGCTTGTTTTGCGCTTGATTTCAGGAAGGTTTCAGATACAAAAAAACGCACGTTTTCGCCCCTAAAAACTCTCCGGAATTATGTCTCTATAATCTATCTTAGCCTATACCCCCTAGTTTTCAACATGGGAAGCTAGCCGTACCATTTGATGGTCGGCTGGTCCTTTTCATCAAATTCTATCAGCGCATGATCCGAGCAGGCTTGCCGCAACTCCGTAGAACTACCCGAATAAGTGTGCAAATTGAGGGTCTTGATACCAATGGAATTGATCAACTGGACTGCGGGCGTAAAATCGGCATCGCCGGAAATAATGCAAACCCAGTTCACTTGCTTTGTGCGGGCGAGTTCGACGGCGTCTACAACCAATAAGATGTCGATTCCTTTTTCCTTGGTAAGACGAACCAGCTTGAGTTTACGCAGGAAACTCCAAAGCTTGGCCTTACAGGCATCCACAATGCCAACCGCCTTCCCTGCCTCCTGAGCCTTTTCTTCCGTCAAGAACGCCAAATACTTCAACTTCCTCATGCGAAGCTGAATGGAAGGCCACAACGACTTGAGAGTGGCATGAAATTTCTGCTGCCGAACATACCCATCCGGATCCTTAGCCTGGTCTTTCACAGCATCATAGAATCGGACGCTCGAAATTTGGAAACGCTCTCCAATCTGTTCCAAGAGCGACTTAAAGCCTGGAACCCCCATAGGATGCCCCAACTCTTCTTTCGCGGCGTGGTAGAAATTAGAACCGTCAATGAAAACCGCTATGGTGGGCTTAGACATGGCAAACAGGAAAGAGCCCGCGGTTGCCTGAAAGCACGAGGCCCCCAGGCAAACACGGGGATGCAATGAAATAATAGAGAAAAAACCAGTTTATAAACATTTTTGCCAGTAACGGCCCTTAAAAAGGCGAGTTCCCAAATTATTGTAAACGGTGGTTTTGTGGCAAAAAAGAACGGATTTACACAGCAAAGGCCAGTGCTGAGGCCTCGGACTATTTCGAAAATCATTGAAAAGTCGGTTTCCCACAAACCATCAGTTAAACACTTGCTGGACCCTCGCTTTATTACCGAGGAGATTATTAAGGAAAACCGCCGCCTTTTCAGGGAATTGTCTAAAATATAGAACCCTCAACTGCGGCTTTGAACTTTTAGTTGGAAGCGCCTCCGCCAACCTGAACATCTAGCGCATTAGGGCCGAGAGACCCTCGGCTTTCAAGCCGATAGGATGAATCGGCATCCTGTTTTTTTTCTGCCGTGTTTTGATTACCTCCAGCGGCGGCGCGGCCCGCTCGCCGCGGGCCATTGAAGTGCGCCGCCTGCCGAGGTAATCCGTTATGACGGGTTTAGTCAGCGAAAGCTTTGCGCGCAACGCGCACAGCGTCGGGCAGTCGGTCTACCACTTCGAGTGGTGCCCCAGATACCGCTTCCGCATTTTTGCGGAAGCGGCTCTATTAAAGGCTTGCGAAGCAAGCCTGCGCCGTGCCGCCGCACGGCACGACCTCGAACTCTTGGAACTCAGTGTCATGCCGGACCACGTGCACGCCGTGGTCGGCGTGCCCCCCACGCGTTCTGTTTCCGACGCGTTGAGGCTCCTCAAAGGAGCCTCTTCAAGGGAACTCTTTGCAGCGTTCCCGAAGTTGCGTGGCCGCTACTGGGGCGGCCACCTCTGGAGTCCCGGCAAATTCTATCGCAGCGTCGGCGACGCGACCCTGCGCATCGTCCGCCACTACGTCCGCTACGACAACGACCCCCGCCAAAAGTCGTTGTCCCACTACAACTGAATCAGAAGCCCCACCCTTCAGGGTGGGGAGCGTTCACATGGACCATTTCAAAGGAAAACAGCAATCCGGTGCTAAAAGGGACGGGACATGCGTGGGCGCTGCTTTCAGGCAAGAGTTGGGACAATTTCATATTCAAGGCTAGATTCAAGTTTTCTGGAGGAACAGCCCAATTTGTTTACAGGAACAACTGGGGGGAGAAAGGACCGAGGCGGTATTATGTAGGCGTTCATTCGAACGGTCTCTATCTCGGCAAGGAACTTGATAGCCAGCATTCTCAACTCGCCCAAGTAAACCTTCAGCTGGATGCCCGTTGGCACACCATTGAAATAAGGGGCTTTGATAACATCCTTAACGTCTATGTGGATGATGAGCTGCTGATCAAATACAAAGACACAAGCACGCCTGTGCTATCGGGAGGAGTAGCATTTGAGCCAACGGAAGACGACACCGTACTTTTCGTGGATGATGTGGAAATAAAACCGCTTAATAAGGAAGAGGTCTCCTCCCCCTAGCACATATGAGCATTCGCCCTCATATAAAGCCGGAATCATGAAGGCGCGAACGTCCTTGCAATCCATTTTTTGAGCTGGTCTCTGGCTTCTCGGAAAGCGTTCAACCGTTCTTCTGGGGTGCCGCGTACATCGGTAGGGTCCGGAAAGTCTTGATGCAACTGCTTTTTGGCTCCGGGGAAGAAGGGACAGGCTTCCTTTGCTGAATCGCAGACCGTGACCACGACGTAGAACGGCTTCCCCACAAATTCCTGCAGGCTTTTCGAGCGGTGATGGCTGATGTCGACGCCGATTTCCTTCAGGGCTTGAATCGCAAGCGGCTGCACAAAAGTGGCCTGCGTGCCCGCGCTGAAAGCGTCATAGCGGTCCCCGTACAGCGAACGCAGCAAGCCTTCCGCCATCTGCGAACGCGCGGAATTGTGCGAGCACAAAAAGAGAACGCGTCGTTTTTTCATTTCGAGTCGCCATTTTTTAGCTGAAACCAAAGAAGACGAGCGCCAACAACGCCCAGTTTATTATGAGGAAATAGGGGTTGCGCCACCAGATCCAGCCCTTCACGCTGAAATTCCAGAAGGGAAAGAAGGGCTTTTGGGGCTCGACGGGAGAGCCCTTATGCGTTCCCAAGTCCAAGAGAATGTGAAGCATCCAACCGAAAGAAAGCCAATAGGGAAAGCCCGACAACAAGGAAGCGAGAACGAAAAAGACCGCAAACGAAACCAGCGAATGGCTGCTGCGGTAAACGAGGAGGCCTTTTGCAAACACTCGTGGGCGAATGCGCTTGAAGGAACGGTCGGCCAGCCAGTATTTTCCTGCCAGAAGCAAGCCCGCGAAAACGAAGGCGAGGTCCGGCAAGACGCCGAAGAAAGAAGCGAGCACGCGGTCCTGTTCCGCAAAGCCCAGGGAACGGAACAGCACGTACGTCCAAAGCACGTGGGAGAAAAAGTCCATGGATAAAGGAGGAAGAAAAAGGCCTTAAAATGCGAGCATGGAGAACAATTGGGGGAAAAGGAATGAATTATGCGGACATGCTGCAATACGCCTTCAAAAGCCTAAAGGAACGCTCCTTGCGCAGCGGGCTGACGGTGCTCGGCATCGTCATCGGCATTGCGGCCATCGTCATCCTCATCTCGCTGGCACAAGGCCTGGACGTGGAGATCCGCAAGCAATTGGACCAGTTCGGCACCAACTACATGACCATCATTCCCGGAAAAATCACGCAGTACAGTTCCTTCGGCCCTCCTTCCCTGAAAGGAGCACTGTATGAAAGGGACGTCGAACGCCTGAAGAACGTGGGAGGCGTGAAAGGCGTCTCGCCCTACATCATGATGATTCTTGCAGACGTGGAGTACAAGGACAGTATCGTCAAAGGCACGGTGAACGGCGTTGATGCCGATGTCATGAACCAGTTCATCAAAGTCGGACTTGAAGACGGCAGGTTCATGAAGAGCGGGGACTTGGACGGAATATTCATCGGCAATAAGGTGGCCCACGAGTTTTTTGATGAAGACGTGAGCGTAGGGGACGTGCTCCTGGTCAACCGGGAATCGTTCCGAGTAAGGGGCATCATCAACAAGGCAGGAGACGTGACCGGCGATTTCGACGAAGGCATCTACATCGACGTGGAAGCCGCTAGAAGACTTGCGGGAAGGGAAAACAGCGAGCAAGTGGACGCCATCATGGTCGTGACGGAGGAAAGCGCGGACGTCAGGGAAGTCGCAAAACAAGTGGACTTCGAGCTGCAGAAGTCGCATAAAGTGGGCGAGGACGACAAGGACTACCAAGTGCTGACTCCAGAACAATTCGCCGAACAGCTCAGCATCATCACCGGCCTTTTATCCTTATTCTTGGGGGGCATTGCGGCCATTGCGTTGGTGGTGGGAGGAATCGGGGTGGCGAACGCCATGTTCACTTCCGTCCTGGAAAGAACGCGGGAAATTGGGCTCTTGAAGGCCATTGGAGCGACTCCGAAAGCCATCCGCAACTTGTTCTTGGTGGAGGCGGGAGTGTTGGGACTCGCGGGAGGAGTATTGGGGGTTCTGTTGGGCGCCTTTATTTCTTGGTT
>SBBD01000078.1 GCA_005239845.1 archaeon
CTCCGCAACCAAGCCATCCAATCCGGCCAAGACCCTTCGGAAATCGACCGCCTGCTCAACGAGTCGTTTGCCTTCCAACGCGAAGGAAAGTATTCGGAGGCTCTCGCCAAGTTCGAGGAAGCCAAGAAGAAAGTAAAGGAAAACTTGGAGAAAATAAAACAGACGAATTCGACGGCCTACCTGATGTACTCCCTCGTCTTCCTCTTCATCCTGCTCGTCTTCATTGTCATTTTGGTCATTCGCAAGCGCAAGCGCGAGGAAGCCGCCAAGGGGCCGCCGCTAAGCCCAAGCTCTCTCCAACCCCCTTCCACGGTCTCCTTCCCCGAAGTCAGGCCTTCGGACACTATTTCTTCTTCTGACTCGCCTCCTCCCGAACCGCCGGCTTCCCCCTAGCGTATTTCGGCGCACCGTCCACTCGCTCTTCAGGGTTTGAAGGTGCCGGGCTGGCTTCTTACTTCTTTTTCAGTACAGTTGGATTCACGGGGTTCTCTGGCGTTTTTCCGGAAAAGAAATCCACGATGGCTTGCACGGCCATGTCCGCCATCCGCATCCGGGTTTCCTCGCTGGCGCTCGCAATGTGGGGGGCCAGCACCACGTTCGGCAGCGGAATCAGTTCCACGGGACAACGGGGCTCGTCCTCGTACACGTCCAGCGCGGCCGCGGCAATCCTTTTTTCCTTCAGCGCCATGGCGAGCGCGTGCTGGTCGACCACGTTGCCTCTGGAAGTGTTCACTAAAATCGCGGAGGGCTTCATGAGCTTCAGTGTCTCTTCATTGATCAAGTTCTTCGTCTGCGCGTTCAACGGCACGTGCAAGGAAACAAAATCGGATTCCTTCAGCAATTCCTCGAGGGAAGCGGACCTTGCTCCTAGTTTTTCGGCTTCCGGCTCGATGCCTCCCCTATCGTTATAGAGCACCTTCATCTCGAAGCCCCGGATGGCCCGCTTGGCCACCGCCGTCCCTATCTTCCCCATGCCAATAACCCCGAGGGTCTTGCCGTACACGTCGTGGCCCAAGAAAAACGAAGGCCCCCATCCCTCGTAACGGCACTCCCGCGTATACCGGTCGCCCTCCACAATCCTCCTTGCAGCGGCAATCAAGAGCCCCATCGTCGTGTCCGCCGTGGTTTCCGTCAACGCTCCCGGCGTGTTCGTCACCAAAATCCCTTTTCGCGTAGCCGCTTCCACGTCGATTTTCTCGTAGCCGGCTCCGTAATTCGATATGACCTTCAACTGGTTTGCTGCTGCAATGACTTCTCCGTCCACGGGATCCGTGAGAATGCAGAGCAAGGCCTCCTTCCCCTTCACGTTGTCCAGCAGTTCCTCTTTGCTGACAATATCCTCTTTTTCTCTCATGGTGACGTCCGCGAACGCATGTAAGCGTTCCAGCGCTTTGCCGGGAAGCGGCCGTGTCACGAACACGCGGGGTCTCTTCATTTTCTTCCTCTTAATTTTTTTTGAAAGTTCAACGTTCGTCTCCTTCCTCTTTTTTTATTTTTGTCATGCCCCCTCTTTTGCTTTTGTTGCGCCCTCCCTTTTTTATTTTCTTTTCAGCACCGTTCTCGCCGCCTCCGCGACTTCCTGGCTCGTCATCCCGAAGTGCTTCAACAATTCTGCAGGAGAGCCGCTTTCCCCGAAGCGGTCCTGCATGCCCACGAACTCCATGGGCGCCGGATACTCTTTCGCAAGCACTTCCGCCACGGCCCCTCCCGTGCCCGCGAGCACTTGGTGCTCTTCCGCCACCACGACCGCTCCCGTCTCCCTCGCCGCTTTCACGAGCGCTTGGCGGTCCAGCGGCTTCACCGTATGTAAATTCACTACACGCGCCGAAACGCCTTCCTTTTCCAGTTGCTTGGCCGCAAGCAGTGCCTCGTACACCATCAAGCCGTTCGCCACGAGCGTGACGTCCTCGCCATCATAAAACGTTTCCGCCCTTCCCACGACGAAAGGCGTTTCCTCCACGGTGATCGTGGGCACCTTCTCCCTCCCGAAACGGAAGTAGACGGGGCCCCGGATTTCAGCGCTGGCCACCGTAGCCTTTTTCGCTTCCAGCCAATCGCACGGCACCAGCACCGTCATTCTCGGCAGGACGCGCGTGATGGCCACGTCTTCCAGCGCCTGGTGCGTCGCTCCATCGGGTCCCACGGAAATGCCGGCGTGGCACCCCGCAATTTTCACGTTCGCGTTGGAATAGCAGATGCTGACCCTTACTTGGTCCCAGCTCCTCCCCGGCGAAAACACGGCGTAGCTCGCAATGAAGGGAATCTTGCCCTCGAAGGCCATGCCTGCCCCCAAGCCCGCCAGGTTCTGTTCCGCCACGCCCACTTCAATGAACCGCTCCGGGTACTTTTCCGCGAACCAGTGCGCCCGCGTGCTTTCCGCCAAGTCGCAGCACAACACGACGACGTCCTCGTTTTTTCCGCCCAACTCCAAGACGCCCTTGCCGAAACCATCGCGGCTCGCCACCCAGTCCACGGCCTTCGCGTCCCACAGCTTTTCGTTCAGTCGTACGGCCATTGATTATCCACTTTATTTTTTTCTTCCAGCTAATCTTCTTGTTCGATGCGCTTTCTCTCCGCTTCCAGTTCCTTGAGCGCTTTCGCCGCTTCCTCTGCATTCGGGGGC
>SBBD01000069.1 GCA_005239845.1 archaeon
AGCAAAATCGTCCATGGAAATAAGGCAGCGTTGCGGTTTTTATAGCGAAGGGGAAGAGGGAGCTTCCAGTAAACGGAAGGGGAAACAGCGGAAGAAAGAGGACGCGTTTCCACTGAAAAAAGAAAAACCTAATTAGTAGGAAGAATGAGGATGCGGTTGCCTTGCGTGGTGACGTACACGCGCTCTTTGGGCTTCAAGCCAAACAGCTTCACGATGGAAGCGGGAATGGGCACGGCAACTGAAGAGCCCACGCGAACCACGTGGCGTGTTTCAGCGGCCGCCTTGAACAAAGACTCCACTTTCTTCATGACGGAAGCGGTATAGCTGGCGTGGCCGTAGTCGCAGCGGTAGGCGTCCACGTAGACCCCCTCGACCACTTCATCCTTGAACGCATGCAACCTGCCTTTGTTGCACACGCCACACACTTTTCCTTCCAAGTTCATTTCTTTGCACCCCGGACATTCCAAAACGCCGTAATGACGAAATAATAGTCTCCATATTCCCGGAACACGACGAACAGGTCCCCCTTCCGATATTTTTTCTGAGCCTTAAATTTATTGGGTTCTTCTTCCAGCACCCGCTTTCCCATATGAACGCAATCGATAGCCAGGTCCACGTCGATGTCCTTGTCTTCCCGGTAATGCTTCGAGAAGAGGAACTCTTTCGCTCGCCGTTTCACGAAGAAACACCAAAAATACGTATTAATACGTACATATAAGTATATAAATAGTTTCGGAGGCGGGTTCCCAATGAAAAAAGAGGCTAGTTCGCGGGAAGCATGGGGATGCGGTGGCTTCGCGTTCCCTTCCGGCGCTTTGGAAGCAACAACGTTTTTTAATGAGGGTGAACTAAGGGTCCTGGACCTACATGGACGCACACCCCGCACGCTGTATCGAGGCAGAGGAACCCCTCCGCAAAGCCTTAGCCCCATTGAAGGAGGAAGGCTTCGTCGTGGTCACGAAGGATGGGAAGTACGCAGGAGAACTCACGGCGGAACTGCTGGCGTCCTACGGAGGGTTGGCGCCTTCCACGAAAGCGGGAAGCGTGGCCCGCAAGGGGACCTGCATGCCGGCCCCCCTCCAAACGGAACTCGTCCTCAAAAAATTCGCGGAAGGAAAGTTGGAAGGCATTGCCGTCGTGGATGGCAACCAACGGGTCCTCGGACAAGCGGGCAAAGCACAAGTGCTTCAAGAACTCGTGGAGCGCCGTCCGCTGCATGGCACCGCGGCGGAAGCGGCAAGCCCGGCCTACACGCTGGAGGAAAACCAGACTGTCGCGCAAGCCAAGCGGATGATGGCGCGCAATGGCTGGAAAGCCATCGTGGCAACGCAAGGAAGACAGGCGACGGGCAAGCTGACCGTCGTGGACGTGGCGCTCAAGATCCGCCCCCACGGCGGCGCGCCGCGCCGCACGCGCCGCGTCGAGGAAAAAGTGGGCGTGGAACAAGAGTGCCTCAAAGACGTCATGCAGCCGCTGCAGGAAGAGGACTACATCGATGGCAATGCCCCACTCTCGGAGGCCGCGGAGCGCATGTTGAAAAGGAAGGCGTCGGATCCCTTGCTGGTCGTGGAAGGGAAAAAGCTCAAGGGCATCCTCGGGTTCCACAATTTGCTGAAGGCGCCGCAGCCGGCCCTAGAGGCGCGCGTCGACGTCTCGGGGCTGGACGAGGAAACCAAGTGGTTTAAGGAATCCATTCAGGAGGAGGCGGACAAGCTGTTGAGGAAGGTGGGAAGCGAGGTGCGCCTGCAGTTGCGCGTGAAAAGCCTGCGGAAGGCGGCAAGGAAAGAGTACGAGGCGTCGGGGAGGCTGTACGCGAGCGGAAAGGAAGTGTACGCGGCGACGCCGAAAATGAAGAAGCACCGGGAGAACTGGGACTTGCACTTGTCCGTCAAGGAAGTGCTGAAAGCGCTCGAGAAGGCGTGGAAGCGCACGTCCCGAAGATAACATAAAGAAAAGGAACATCGCCTCCCCCTTTAGAAACGCCAGCCTCAGGGAAGGCACCGGAAACTATTTCTTTTTTCTTAATACGAGGACGAGGCCCCACGCGCGCTCGAAGCCGAACACGTCCGACAGCGAATACAGCGCATCGAAGAGGTGCCGGCGTCCTCCCTTTTCCTCCCGTTTCAGAAAGGATTCCACGCTCGCGTCCATTTCCTCCGTAAAATCGTCCGGGTCTGGCTGGTGCGGGCCCACGAACGCGTACACGAAATCCCGGGGACGGAAGCGCTGGTCTTGGAGGCCAAACAGGGAGCGCGAGCGCCCGTCCACGTCCTGGAAAAAGCCGGAAAACACTTGCCGGAAGCCCCGTTTCCTCAGCTCGTTTTGGAATTGTTCCATCAAACGAGTTAAGAAAAGCGTATAAAAAAGG
Source organism: archaeon (assembly GCA_005239845.1). Taxonomy (GTDB): domain Archaea; phylum Micrarchaeota; class Micrarchaeia; order Norongarragalinales; family SBBD01; genus SBBD01. Next base: position 2,369 of record SBBD01000069.1, read on the forward strand.
TATGCAAGGCCTTCTGCTCGACTTTCGAGCATTCGGGGGGACCCATTTCGCATGCAAGAGCTCGCGTTTTTCTTTTCGCAGGAATAGGGGCAAACGGAAGGGGCGTGCACGCCCAGCAACTCCGGAATACGTTTATAAAAGGAAAGCGGATAAGGGCTTCGAGCCCGCATGGTCCTCGAGTTCCGCGTGGATCCCACGAAAAACGTGGTCGTCCTCGTGTCCAGCAAGCGCGCCAAGCGCCCCACTTCTTTTGGAAAGCGGGTCGAATGCCCCTTCTGCAAGGGCAGCGAGCACGTCACTCCCCCAACGAAGTTCGCCTTGCCTTCCGAAAAGGAATGGCGCGTACGCGTGTTCGACAATCTGTTCCACTTGGTGGCTCCGGGGAAATGGAAAGGGCAAATCGATGGCGCTCCTGCCGTGGGAACGCACGAAGTCATCGTGGAAACCGACGGGCACGAACAATTATGGCACGAACTAGAAGACGCACAGCTGGAACGCGTATTTGAGGCGTACAAGGACCGTTTGGCGGTCCTCGCAAAGAAAAGGGAAGCCAAGTATGTTTTCCTCTTCAAGAACCACGGGCGGAACGGCGGGGCGAGCATCGAACACGAACACGCCCAAATCGTTTCCTTCCCCTTCCTGCCGGAAGTCATAGAAAGGGAAGTGC
>SBBD01000057.1 GCA_005239845.1 archaeon
AATAAGACATGTAGAAGGGTGCCTCTCTTTGAATGAACTCCTGCAACCCGTTCTCCGACTCGAAAGACTTGTGGCGGTACTCAATCTTTCTTTCAAAGCCGAACCCGAACTCACGCATGTGAAGAAGAACAGGCGGCTTCAAGTGGTGGCGGTAATAGTCGCGGAACTTCTGCTGCAAAAACTGGCGTTCCTTGTTAGCGGATGGAATAAGATTGGAATTCATAGGGTAATCATTTTGGTCTGAGTTGCAAGTATCGTTGAGAAATGCCGAAGCCCCTTTCCCTGCGCAGTCGTCGTTCCCGTTCTCCATACAGCGTGAGGGCGGAGCGCGGAGTTAACGCAAACCCTTCTCCTTGAATATCAAAGTGTGCCTCTACAACACGCTTAAACGTAGCGTGGCTGGACCCGAGCTTTGCCTGCATGTAGGGGACGCTGTACGTCAAGAGTGCGTTGCCATTTCTTCTCAATGCCCTCCGGAATTGTGAAACGATTTCCAGGCGTTGGGGCAAGGTGTGCAGCGTGGCAATGCTTAACGCCGCATCATACGAATTCGCTGGAAGTCGCTGCATCTTCTGCGCGTCGAAAACTTCGAAGTTGATTTTGTTTGAGACGCCTTCTTTTCGGGCTATGCGTTGGGCAATCCTCAAGTTGCGTGCATCCGTGACAAACGCCGTAATCCTTCCATTTGCACCAAGCACGTGTTTGGCAAGGAACACTTCGAATAGGCCGCCATCAATGCCCAGCGTGACGAGACGCGAATTCGGTCGCAGCCGAAGTGAATCCAGCGCCAGTTTCATGTGCCGCATGTAGCGCTGCGGGTGCACCCAGTACCCGAAGCTCACTCCAAGCTCATGGTTGACGATGTCCCCCACGTTGCTGCCTGGAAAACGCGGGGCATTCGTTGCAGTTATCCGGCTTTCGGGGGGAGCATAGGTTCGAACGAATTCAGCAAACGTGCGGTGAAGCGCTTGCTCCGATAGGGCCATGGGTTGGTTTTTGTTGGCAAGTGTATTTAAAAGCGGCTTTGCAGCGCTAAGCCTAATATTTGTGCAATGCGTTTTGTTATTTATGTACCGGGAAGCGGAATTGTACGAAGCGCTGGAGGAAAAAAGCGTGAAGTGCACGGCGTGCCCCCATTACTGCATCATTCGCGAAGGCTTGTCGGGAGCGTGCGGGGTAAGAAAGAATAAGGGAGGCAAGCTTTACTTGTTGGCGTACGGGGCTCCAGCCACGCTTGCCGTTGACCCTCTCGAAAAAAAACCCCTCTTCCACTTCCTGCCGGGCCAGCACGTGCTGTCGCTGGGCACGCTGGGCTGCAATTTCGGGTGCGATTTCTGCCAGAACTGGGATATTTCGCAGGCCATGAAGCTGGCGCGCGTGGAAAAGAAAAAAGAATTCAAGGAAGAAGAATTCTTTCAGCCCACGTGGCCTCCGGAAAAACTCGCGGAGTATGCGGCCACGCAGCGCATTCCAGCGATTGCTTTCACCTACAACGAGCCCACCATTTTGTACGAATACGCTTTAGATACGTTCAAACTCGCTCGCAAAAACAACATCAAAACCATTTACGTCTCAAACGGGTTTGCTTCGCTTGAGGCCGTTGAAGGCATTTCAAAATGGTTGGATGCCATCAACGTGGACTTGAAGAGCTTCAACGACGCTTTTTACCGCAAGGTATGCAAGGGAAGGCTCAAACCCGTCCTGGAGGCTATCCGGTTATACCACGAAAAAGGGGTTTGGGTGGAAGTTACAACGCTCGTAATTCCCGGCCAAAACGATTCACAAGAAGAGCTAGGACGCATTGCCGAGTTTATCGATTCGGTCAACCCGCAAATTCCTTGGCACGTGACTGCCTTTCACCCGGATTATAAGATGGCTTCCCGGACTTCCACGCCCGCGAAAACGCTGTTGAAGGCTCGAGACATTGGGTTTGCAGCGGGATTGGATTACGTGTATGTCGGCAACGTGCTGCATTCGGAAGCGGAATCCACGTACTGCCCCTCGTGCAAGAAATTGTTGATTGAAAGAAGAGGGTTTTTCGTTTCCTTGAAAGACTTTAGCGGGACGTGTTCGTGTGGAGAAAAAATTGCGGGGGTTTGGAGTTGACTAGCATGAAGGTAAGGCCGCCTGCCGTGGCGGGAACGTTTTATCCCGCGCCAACCGACGAGCTCCGCAACACGGTGGACCAGTTCCTTTCCAAAGCCGCCTCCCACCCCGTGAAAAAATGGAGGGCTATTATTGTTCCGCATGCCGGCTTGATGTATTCGGGAGCCGTGGCGGCGCAGGCGTTCAAGCTGCTGAAAGGAACTGGGATTAAGCGCGTGTTTCTGGTGGGGCCCTCGCATTACGCGTGGTTTGAGGGGCTAGCGGAAGACGGCCATGCTTTCTGGGAGACTCCTTTAGGAAAAATAAAAACGAAGCGGCTTTCTCATTTCACCACATCGGATTTTGTATGTTCTGTTCCTGAAGCGTTTGCTGCCGAGCATTGTTTGGAAGTAGAACTGCCCTTTCTCCAACGTACCCTCACGGGTTTTGAAATTGTTCCGTTGCTTACGGGCAACGCTTCTCCCCAAAAAGTCGCTGACCTCTTGCTTCCTTTGCTGGATTCGTCGTCTCTCTTGGTTGCGAGCTCGGACTTAAGCCATTATCACCCTTACGAGGAAGCCCGTCGCTTGGACGGGAAAGCAAACAAAGCCATTCCATCCCTTGACATGGAACGGGTTGAGAACGAAGTAGAAGCGTGCGGCAAGACCGCAGTCCTAGTCGCTATGCACGTGGCCAAGAAGCTCAAGTGCAAGGGCCTCTTTTTGGGCTACCAGAATTCGGGGGACACGGCCGGAGACAAAAGCAGTGTAGTGGGTTATGGAGCATACGCGTTCTTTACGCCTTGAATTTTCGACAAGTTTATTTAAGGGCATTCTTCCCATTGCCTCTCATGGCCAAACTGGAACGAACCAAGCTGGATGAGAAAGGCAGGCTGCTGGTTCCGCAAGCCTTCAGGGAGATGCTGCGCTTGAAGGAAGGCGAAGAAGTGCAGTTGCTCTTGGATGAGCAGAACGAGCGAATCATCGTGAGTCCCAGCCTCGAGAAGGGACGGCTGCTGGTAGAAATCGGCCTCTCGGACGACCCGGGCTCGCTTGCAAAGGCCGCCGACGTGCTTGCAGACTTTGGTGTGGACTTGATTTCCACGGAGTCCCGCTCCATGCTGAGAGGCAAACAGGCGGAATGGCACGTGCTCTGCAATGCCTCCTCCGTGAAAGACCTGCAGGCCCTCAAGAAAGCCTTGCAGGCCAAAGGCGTGTTGTGGGTCACTTTCCACAAGCTTTGATTTTTGGGGAGCAAGCGGACTAATGCTGCATCGCATCCTTGCCTATCCACTTTCGCGCTCCTCAAATTGATGTGGGAAAAAAGTGGGAAAGATTTATTAATCTGCTAGTCCATAGCTTTTCCGGTTAAGTCGGAGTTGGGTGCCATGGGCGGTTTACTTCACTCGGGAATTGCGTGAACGTGCTACGGCTAGCCTCCGCCTTCGGGGTTTTCAAGAATTTTTCAGGAATTTCTTCCGCCTAGTTCTAACGCTGGACGGCTGTGGTGGTGTAGCGGCTGCATTCAGGACTGTGGATCCTGCGGACCGGGTTCGAGCCCCGGCCACGGCCCTTTCAGGGTGCAAAATATGACGGGCGATTCACTTCATCGTGGCGCTGCCCAGCAAGGGCTCGTTGAGTCTTCCCACGCGCAAACTGTTCGCGGCCGCAGGGTTTGAAGGACTGGCGGAAAGCCGGTCCTACTCGTTGAATGGCAAAAGCCTCTCGTTCCTGCTCGTGCGCGCGAAGGACGTTCCCCTGTACCTCGAGCGGGAGCTTGCGGACATCGGCGTTACGGGGAAAGACGTGCTCGCGGAAACCGGCACTGGATTCGCGTCCCTACTCGATTTGCCTTATGGCTATTGCAGGCTCTCTTTGGCAGCACCGGTTGAGGCACGCGGGCGAAAGGAGGCGTATTCAAGGATTGCCACGGCGTTTCCGAATCTTGCCAGGCAATATTGCAGAAGGAGGGGGCTGCAGTCTGAAATCATCGTGTTGGAAGGCGCGGTGGAGGCCAGCGTTTCCTCGGGAATAGCGGATGCCATTGTCGACTTGGTTTCGACGGGAAAGACCCTTCAGGCAAACAACTTGCAGGAAAAGGAAGTGCTGCTGCAGTCCAATGCGGTGCTGGTCGCCTCCCCGCTCGCGTTGAAGGAAAAGAAGGCGGAAGTGGAACGGCTGGTGGCGCAGTTGAAAGGCAATTGGCATATCTTGAGGTCTGAAATTGCAGGGCTTTCCCCTGAACAACGCAGAAAGCTCTTGAGGAGGGGGAGAGAGCAATCGGGGGAAGTGCTTTCGGTGGTTAGGGAAATCATTTCGAGAGTGGAACAGGAGCGAGATGCCGCCATCTCCTTCTATTCCCAAAAGTTCGGAGGAGTCTCCCTCAAGGCAAGGGAGTTCGAGGTGCCGGGGGAAGCAATCCGGGAAGCGTACGCCAAGACCCCGCCCGTATTGCTGGAAGCGCTCAAGCAGGCTGCATTCAACATCCGGCGGTTTGCCGAGAAAGAGTTGCGGGAAAGCTTTGAAATCAAGATGGACGGAGGGTTTGCCGGGAAACGCTTCGTGCCCTTGGACTGTGTGGGCGTCTATGCTCCCGGCGGCATGGCCTCGTATCCTTCCTCCGTGCTGATGGGCGTCATTCCGGCAAAAGTGGCAGGCGTAAGGAAAATCGTGGTCTGCACTCCGTGCAATTCGATAAAAGAGTGCAATCCGGCCGTGCTCGTGGCAGCGGATTTGGCGGGAGCGGATGAAGTGTACCGTTTGGGGGGAGCGCAAGCCATCGCGGCCTTGGCCCTAGGGACGGGAACGGTTCCAAGAGTGCGGAAAATCGTGGGGCCAGGTAACGTGTATGTTGCCGGCGCGAAGCTTGAAGTGCAGGCAAGGGGTTTTTGCGCCATCGACATGCCGGCAGGGCCTTCCGAAATCCTGGTGGTAGCGGACGAGACGGCAAACCCGGCATGGGTGGCCGCGGACTTGCTGGCGCAAGCGGAACACGATGCGGATGCCTGTCCCGTACTGGTTACGACTTCCCAAAAAATTGCAGGTGACGTGGAGGCTGAGTTGCGTAAGCAAGCCATGTTGCTTTCCCGCCGGCAAATCGTGGAAAAGGCGTTGCAAAACAACGGGGCCATTCTCCTAGCGAAGGATTTGGTGGAAGCCCTGGAATTTGCGAACGCGTATGCTCCCGAGCACTTGGAGCTGCAGGTGGAACGCCCGGGGAGATGGCTGGACAAGGTGAGGAACGCTGGCGCGGTTTTTTTGGGTTCGTACGCGTGCGAGGCTGCCGGCGATTATTCGGCTGGGCCGAATCACGTGCTTCCCACGGGCGGCAGCGCGGGCTCGTATTCGGGGCTTTCGGTCTCCGCTTTCGGGAGGGAATTGAATTACCTCATGCTGCAGCGGAGCGGTTTGGAAAAGCTGCGTTCAAGCATTAAGGCGATTGCGGATGCGGAGGGCTTGGAGGCGCACGCGAATTCCGTGAAAAAGAGGTTTGAAGGGGAGGGAAAATGAAGAGCGTCGAACAGTTGGTGCGGAAGGATGTGCGGCAGCTGGAGCCTTACGTGTGCGCACGCGACTTGTGCAAGCAGGCGGAACAGTTCATGGACGCGAACGAGAACGCGTTCGGAACCACGGTAGAGTTTGAAGATGTGCCACTAAACCGTTATCCGGATTCGGACTTGTTAGAATTAAAGCAAACCCTGGCGGAATACATCGGCGGGATTGCCGAGAACAACGTCTTGGTGGGAAACGGCTCGGATGAAATCATCGACTTGGCCATCCGCACGTTCGCTGAAAAAGGGGACAACGTCGTCTGCATCGTGCCGGGCTATTCCATGTTCGAGGTGTGCGCACAAATATCGGGCGTTCACGTGCGCCGGGTGCTCGTGGAGAAGGACTTTCAGCCCAACGTGGAAAAAGTATTGGCCGCATGCGACGGACGCACCAAGCTCATCATGCTGGTGACGCCGAACTCGCCGTTGGGAAACATCGTTGAACCCGCTCGGATTCTGGATTTGTTGGAGAAGAGCGGGGCCATCGTGTTCGTGGACGAGGCGTACGGAGAGTTCGCGGGCTCTTCGTGGGCAAGGGAAACTGCAAATTACGGCAATTTGCTGGTAAGCAAGACCTTGTCGAAGGCATGGGGGCTAGCCGCGCTTCGTGTGGGGTACGCAGTCGCTTGTCCCTTCATTATTGAAAGCATGCGCAAAATCAAACCTCCCTACAACGTGAGCGCCATTTCCAACTATTTGGCGTTGAGGGCTCTGGGCAACAGGGACAGAATGGAATTGTATGTGCGGGAAATGAAGGAGGAGAAGGAAGTGTTGGAAGCGGAGTTGAAGAAGATGGGGTTTGAGGTGTTCGACACGGTGACGAATTTCAGTGTTTTCCGCGTTCCTGGGCAAGTGAGTTCGAAGGAAGTGCAGCGGAAGATTGCAGGCAAGGGCATCATTGTCCGGGACCGCTCGCCCTTGCCGTTCTTGGAGAACTGCATCCGGGTGACGGTCGGGACGCGGAAGGAAAACAGGCGTTTTTTGTCTGCGCTGGAACGGGCGATGACCCTATGAAAAAGCCTTTTCGGTACGCGCTGGTGTTGGACATGGACGGAACCCTTACGCCTGCGGACACGATTTTCCAGTTGTTCGAACGCTTGGGGAAGCGGCCCCGCGCAGAACAAGTCTACAAATGGAGCAAGACCCGACCGGACAGAATTGCCCGCGAATTCGGGGTTCCGGAATCGAGAGTGTTTCCGGGGATGGATGCCGAGCTTGTCCTGAAGGAAACGCTTCGGGAACGGGACTCCATAAGCGCCTCCTGCTTCGAACGTGTTGCGGGTGTAACGCTTTATCCGGGTGCCAGGAGGTTCGTCAGGCGCTTGGCATTGCACTATAGCGTGACGCCGTTCATCGCGACCGCAAGCTATTCTCCTGTTGCCCTTTCGATTGCGAGGCGACTGGGTATTGCGGAAGGGAACGTGGGAGCTACGCGGCTGCTGCTGGACGCTGACGGAAACGCTGTTTCCTTCGTGGGGCCGGTCATGGAAGGCGCGCAAAAGGAGGATTTTGTCCGCACGCTGGGGAAGAAACTCCGCATTCCGTTACGCAACTTTATCGGCGTGGGCGACAGCCCTTCCGACTTGCCGTTCCTTCTTGCCATAAAACGTTCCGGGGGGATGGTCCTGTCCGTCAAGAAGAAGCCGGAATTTTCGCGGGAGGGCATACCTGTTTTCCGAAAAGACGGGCGGCCGGATTTTGCAGGCATGGAAAAGAGGATAGTGGGTTGGTTGAGGGCAAAGAAGGTGATGGAAAAATGAAACGCATTGCCGAGATTGAGCGTAAGACAAACGAGACGCAGGTCAGGCTGAAACTGAACGTGGACGGCACTGGAAACTACCGTATCAGCACGGGAATCGGTTTCTTCAACCACGTCCTGGAATTGTTTGCCAAGCACGGCCTCTTCGATTTGGAGGTTGAGGCGAAAGGAGACTTGGATGTTGAGGAACACCACTTGGTGGAAGATGCCGGAATCGTGTTGGGGCAGGCGTTCCGGCAAGCCTTGGGGGACAAGAAGGGCATCCGGCGCTACGGGTTCTTCGTCCTGCCCATGGACGAGGCGTTGGCGCTCGCCGCCGTCGACTTCAGCGGACGCCCGGAATTCGTGTGGAACGCAGAGTTCAAGCGGGAGAAGATCGGGACGCTTCCCACGGAGCTGTTGCCGCACTTCTTCAAGTCCATCGCGGACAACGCCATGATGAACCTGCAGTTGAAGCTCTTCTATGGAATGAACGAGCACCACAAGGCGGAAGCGCTGTTCAAAGCACTAGCGAGAGCCATGCGCATGGCCTGCGAATACGATGCACGGTCGCGGGGTGTTGTGCCGAGCACGAAGGGAGTGATTTGAAGGGATCGGAGAGCGTGTTTTGAGGCGGGAAACATGATTGGGGTTTTGGATTACGGGCAAGGCAACCTCTACAACGCCAGGAACGGATTGCGGCGCGCGGGAGCGAAACGCGTAAAGGTAGTGGAAACCCGTTCCGAAATCGATAAGTGTAGCGCATTGGTAATCCCGGGAGTTGGCTCGTTTTCAGAGGCCATGAAAAAACTGGAACCCTTGCGCTCTTGCCTGCGGGAGTTTGTCGGGGAAGGCAAGCCCCTGCTCGGAATTTGCCTGGGGATGCAGGTGCTGTTTGAGGAGGGTGAGGAAGGAGGAAAAACGGTGGGGTTGGGACTGCTTGCCGGAAGCGTGCGAAAGCTCAGGGGAGCGTCAAAGCTGCCTCACATCGGATGGAATTCCGTCCTTTCGAACAAGCGTGCGGGAGTACCGGAAAGCCTGTTATGGAAGGGCTTGCCGGAGAACCCGTTTTTCTACTTCGTGCACTCGTACGCAGGCGTTCCTGTAGAGGAAAGCGTGATTATCGGGAGGACGGAGTATGGTAAAAAGTTTGTTTCAGCCGTGCAGCGCAGGAACGTGTTCGGCGTGCAGTTTCACCCGGAAAAGAGCGGGAAGAATGGCGAGAAAGTGCTCGCTAATTTCGTGGAGTTGACTGAAAAATGGAAGTAGTCCCTGCCATCGATTTGCTGGATGGAAAAGTGGTGCGGCTAAAGCAAGGGAAGCGCTCCTCTAGCGTAGCCTATGCCAGTGATGCGGGTCAAGTTGCGATGGAGTACGTGAAACAGGGGGCGAATCGGATTCATGTCGTGGACTTGAATGCGGCTTTAGGAATGGGAGACAACTTGGATTTAGTTTGCCGGCTTGCCACCAGCTGTCCCATTCCCTTGCAAGTGGGGGGAGGAATCCGCAGCGTGGAGACAGGAGTAGGATTGCTCCAGCGGGGCGCGGATCGCCTCGTCATCGGTACAGCGGCGTTGGATTCCAACACGTTGAAGCGCTTTGTGGATTATTTTGGGCGGAACGTGTGGGCCGCCGTGGACGTCAAGAACGGGATAGTTGCCGCGAACGGCTGGACCCGGGATTCCGGGCTTGGTTTCCGAAGCGTTTTGTCCAAGTTAGGGCAAGCTGGAGTCGGAGGCGTTGTGGTAACCGACGTCTCGGGAGACGGAATGCTTTGCGGGGTTTCTGAAGCGTTTTTCAAGAAGATTCGGGCAAGCACCCCCTTGTCGTTGTATGCGGCTGGAGGAATTGCAAGTTTGGAGGACATTCGTTTGCTTTCCGAGCTTTGTTATGACGGAGTGATTGTGGGAAAGGCGTTGTATGAGAAGCGGTTCACGTTGAAGCAAGCGTTTACGGTGGGGGAAAATGTTGGCTAAACGCATTATTGCTTGTCTGGATGTCAAAGGCGGGCGGGTAGTGAAAGGGGTGCGTTTCAGGGACTTGAGGGACGCAGGCGACCCCGTAGTGCTGGCGGAGCGGTACTGCAAGGAAGGAGTGGATGAAATCGTTTTTTTGGACATTTCCGCTAGTGCTGGGAAGCGGAGGACGCGGCGGGATTGGGTGAAACGGGCGGCGCGAAGGTTGGATGTGCCTTTTACGGTGGGGGGCGGCGTTTCAAGTCTCGACGACATTCGAGCATTGTTGAGGGCAGGTGCGGACAAGGTTTCTGTGAATTCTGCAGCCGTGCTTAATCCGAGGCTAATCGCGGAAGCTTCCCGCACCTTTGGTTCGCAGTGCATCGTATCGGCTATTGACGCAAAAAGAACGGGTGCTGATTGGGAGGTATATGTTTATGGAGGAACAACGCCCACTGGAAAGAATGCCGTGGAATGGGCGGTCGAGTGCGAACGTTTTGGGGCTGGGGAAATCCTGTTGACGAGCATGGACGCGGACGGGACAAAAAACGGTTTTGATGTCGGCTTGACGAGGGCGGTTAGTGAAGTGGCAAACATTCCAGTAATTGCCTCTGGAGGCGCTGGAAGAATGCAGGATTTCGTGCAGGTTTTCAAGCAAGGAAAGGCGGATGCGGTGCTTGCGGCCAGCCTCTTCCACTACGGGAAGCTGAGCGTTCCGTCCCTGAAAGAGTATTTGAAACTCCAGGGAATTTTGGTGAGAATGGAATGAAGCTAAACTTCGACGAAAATGGTTTGGTTCCTTTAATCGTGCAGGACGCGGAATCCAAACAAGTGCTTTCCTTGTTTTATGCCAGCCCTGCCTCGTTACAAAAAATGAAAAAGACTGGATTCGTGTGGAGGTACAGCCGGAGCCAGCAAAAAATAATGAAGAAAGGGGCAACTTCCGGAAACGTGCAACGGATCGCAGCCATATTGCCGGACTGCGATTCGGATACCTTGTTGGTTCTTGTGAAACAATCCGGAAAAGGAGCATGCCACACGGGAGCTTGGAGTTGTTTCGGGGAGGAGAAGGCAAGAAACTGGGGCGTTTTGGACGAGTTGGGGAATGTGCTTGCAGAAAGGAAACGAAAACCACGAACTGGTTCGTATACCTCTGAGCTTTTTGCCCAACCGACAAAAATAGGGGAAAAACTGAAGGGGGAAGCCGCCGAGTTAGAGGAAGCCATGCTGGGGAAGCCGGATTCTGAAGTAGTATGGGAGGCTGCAGATTTGCTCTTTTTCACGCTGGTGGCCTTGCAGCAAAGGGGGATTGATGTTGAACGCGTGCTGCAAGAATTGAAGCGCCGCCGGAAATAGTGGGTTGTCTTGTGCGCGGGAGGGACAAGAAATAAACAGGAAAGACGAGCTAGCGCGCTACTTATACCTCAAGAACGCCCCCAGACCATGGAACGTGGCGAAGAACTGCTTGCCCTCGTGCGTCTCCTGTGAAATCAGCTCCACTCCTATCCCCTTCTCGGCCCCCTTATCCTGAATCTCTTCCACGAGGTTTTTTTGGTCCACGATTGTTCCCTGCCCACCGCATTTTGCGCAGCGCAATTCTGCTATCCTCCCTTCCAGCTTGCCCTCCATGACCTTCGCTTCGATGTTCCCGCAAGAGGAACACTTGATTTTCACTTCATGCAGCAAAAAGTCTTCCGAAATGAGGACGGTGCGGGCCTTTCCGCTTTCCACGGCCTCCCTCACTTGCTGCAAGCCATACGTGGCCAGACCATCCGTACTGATTTCTTTCATGAACTCGTCCAAAAGCTTCTTCTCCTCCACGGCCTCCTGTTCCTGCAGCAAGCCCTCCGACTTTTCAAGCAGTTCGCGCAGTCCCACTTCTTCCGTGT
>SBBD01000192.1 GCA_005239845.1 archaeon
GAGCTTCCCAGGCCGCTCAACGAGTTCACGATGACCGTCTGCAGCGAGGTGACGATGGCGAGCACGATGGGCGCGACAAACGTGGCCATGGTGTTCAACAGCGTGGTGACGTCTTGGAGCAGCTTTCGCAGGTCGGCATCGATTTTTTGCGCGTTCCGGATTTGCAGGGACAGTTGAATCAGCGATTTGGCGGCCACGTTGACGCCGAGTTCCACGGCGTCCACCATGACCCGCATGCCGCTGCGAATGGTCTGAGAGGGCAGAAAACGCATGGCTCCGTACACCTTGTCGAAGACCGCCGCCTCCAGCGTCAAGCCCAGCAGCGCGATGTTTTCCAGAATCTTCCGGAAGACTTTGTTGGAAATCTGGCTCTTGGGAAGGAATTCGACGGCATGGCTCAAGGCGTCTTCCATGGGCCTGTTTTCTCCAAGCCGCGAAGCCATGACGTAAACCGAGTCCTTGAACTCGCCTTCCATCACGCGAATCTCGTCCTGGATGCGCTTTCGTTCGCCGTATTTTCCCAGCAAGTACACGGAAAGGGCGAGGCTTACGCCCATGATCAAGGCGAAGATGGAGAACACGTAGAGCGTGAAGCCGAACGGCAACGGCACTTGCGGAATCGTGGGAAGCGTCTTCTCCATTTCATAGGAAGGAATCTGCCCTATTCTCCACGAGTCCAGCGTGCTCCCGATCAACAGGATGAACACGAGCGTGGCCAGCGCGAGGAACGTATACGAAATTTCGACGCCGAACAGGCGCATGTTTCCTTTTCTTGGAAGGCCCGGAAAGTTTTCAGGAATTTCGGGAGGGACGTACGTGGGCGGTCTTCCTCCGAGAATGCTTCCCCCATAAAAGTAGATGCCTGCCGGAATGAGCATGCAGTAAATAACAAAGATGCTGCCGAAGGTGGCGAGGGGAACGCCTTTCACGAATGCCGCCCCGATGGGTAGGATGATGGCCAGCATGAGCGGAAGCAGAATGCCGAAGTAGTACAAGTACACGGTGGGCTGGTGCAAGCTTCTGGCGTACAAGTCCATTTTTTCGCGGCTGCCTTCCAGCACGTCCTCAATGGCCTTTTCGAGCAGCGAGAGGCGCTTTTCCTTGTCCGTTTCCAAGGAAGAAGAGCGGATGATCATGAGCGCGTGCTTGAAGTCGTCGCTGTAGGCCCCCCAACGGTAGGCCAGGCGGTCCATGGCCTCCTCCATGCTCAAATACTTCCCGATTTGCACGTCCCACACGAGCCCCTTGAGCTCTTCCGCGATTTTTCCCCTTCCATGAGCTGCAGCGAACTCCACGGCCCGTTCCAGGTTGGGGTTCAAGCGGAGGCTCATGACGAGGTAGTTCACGATTTCGGGGACGTAGGCAAGAGAGAGCAGGCGTTCCCGTTCTGCGGCCATGGCCGGGTAGCGTTGGTACAACAGGCTTCCGACAAACGGCACCAGGATGAGCACGAGCGAAACGATGAGCGTGATGTCGGTGCCGACCTTCATGGTTGGAGCGAGAAACAGGAAGAAGACGGAGGCCAGCACGATGCCGAGCGCCAGCCCGTACGCCAACACGGTTTGCGCGGCCGCATAGAACTCGTCGGGAGTCACGTCCCAGTCCAGGAAATCGAAGGTGGCCTGTTGTTCGGGCGTGAACTGCGCCTTTTTTCGGTCTCTTGCCTTCGCCCCCAGGGAACGGGTAAGCTTCAAGAAGAAGGGTTCCTTGGGCTTCTCTTCAACTTCCACAACTTCGAACGTCTCTTGCTTTTCCCCATACAAACTGCCGACCGCCCCCTTGATTTCCTCTTTTTTCTGCATTCTTCTAGGCCGAGGCTCTGCAGGCATGAACGGATTACGGAACCCGCTTTAAAAGCCTTTTAGACCTCGGTCATATACTCCCAAACCAAACCTACTAAACCCTTTTACGTTCAAGCCTATTTCATGCATTTTGTCGCTGATGTGATGCTTTCCCGCCTGGCGCGCTGGCTCCGCCTACTTGGCGTTTCTGTGTCTCCTGCAGAAAGCCCGGAAGACGACCTCTTACTGAAACAGTGCCTGAAAGAAAAGGCCACCCTGCTTACGCGGGACGAAAAGCTGGCCCAGCGCGCCCGCGATTACGTTCCATGTCTCTTGTTCCGCTCCAATTCCCTCGAACAACAAATGATGGAATTTTGCCAAGCCACGGGTTTCCCTCTTTCCGGCATCCGTCTTTCGGACGTCCCATCGCTTTCCCGTTGTCCTCTATGCAACCATGCCTTGCGCCCGGCGCCCAAGTCCTCCGTAAAAAACGCGGTTCGCCCGCGCTCTTTTGCCCGCCATCGCTTGTTCTGGCGGTGTGTGCACTGCAAGCAAGTGTATTGGAAGGGGTCGCACGAGAAGAAGATACGCTATGCTTTGCAGAAAATGAAACTTCGAGTCAAGTCCGCGTCTTTTTAATTCTAATTCACAATGATGGTTTGATGGAAAATTTCAAACGGATTCATGAGCTTTTCCGCCAGCATATTGCGCCTGAAGGATATGCTGACATTTCCGTTCCGAAAACCCGGCACGGAACCCCTTCTGGGTTCGTAAGCATTCCAGAATCCCCAAACGATACGATGCAGGTGTACTTCCGTTTTGAGGGGAGCCGTCTCCACTTGACGGCCGATGTTGCCCGTGAAAGGGAAGAACTGTTAAAAAAACTCTCCGAAATTCCGGGAGTTGCCGTCAAGCATCCTGAAGAAGGGCATTATGCTTCTTTGTCGTATTCTGCTTCCAGCGCCGATCTCGCTAAACAACTAAAAATCGTGGTCCGCGGAAAGATCGGCAACGGAACAAAGCAAGAAATCCTCCAGCGACTCTTCGCACACCTGGGCATCTACGGAGCCCGCGTCTGGACTCGTTCTTGAGCTTGCGCCTATTCGTGCCAAGTCACCGTTTTTAAATGCCTTTCCCGTAAGGCGTACCGTATGCTGCAGCCCGGCAAGGTCGAACGGTACTACGCGGAAAAACTGCAGTCGGAAGGCGCATTGTTGTGCGCGCTCATTGATCCGGACAAGAGCTACCTGGAACGGGGAGTGAGCATTGCCAAGACGGCTTCCGAGGAAGGCGCGGACGCCATCCTCATCGGGGGAAGCGTCGGAGCGCAGGGTTCGCTCTTGGACGAGACCGTGAAAATGATCAAGGAAGAAGTCGGCGTGCCCGTCGTGCTCTTTCCAGGAAACATTTCCGGCCTCACGCATTACGCGGACGCCGTGTACTTCATGCACATGATGAACTCGCGCGATGTTTATTGGCTTTCCACCGCGCAAATCCAGGCAGCGCCCGTCGTGCACCGCATCAAGATCGAGGCCATTCCCACGAGCTATTTGGTGGTAGAGCCCGGAAGGACGGTTGGATGGATTGGCAACGCGAATTTGGTTCCCCGCGATCGCGCGGACTTGGCGGCTTCCTGCGCGTTGACCGCAAAATTTTCCGGAAGCCATGTGCTGATTACGGATGTGGGAAGCGGCGCTCCCGAACCCGCGCCCGTCGAACTCGTGGCCGCCGTGGCGAAGGCGTGCTCGAAAGACCTCTTCTACTTCGCGGCAGGCGGCGTGCGCGCCCCCAAGCAGGCGGCGGAAATGATTGCGGCGGGAGCGGACGGCATTCAAATTGGAACGGCCTTCGAGGAAGGAGACATCGGCAGGAAAATCAAGAGCATGCGCGACGCCATAAAAAAAGAGGGCAAGAAACGGGTCTGATTGCTTCTTTTCTTCCTTTGACGATTGCAGATGCCCCCATTAACGCCTGCCGTTCTTCGAGGGAAATGTTTAAATATTAGTTTCGTTCTTCGTCGTAGGCGAGCGCAAATGTCTATAGCTGGATGGATGAACCGCGTGCTGCTTTTGACCAGCATCCGCTATGGCCTCGTCAAGCCCAGCTTCCTGTTCTGTCGGATGCGCGGCTGACGGGATGAAGCGTTTTTTCTCGCTTGAAATTCGCCGACTGTTTTTCGCTGTCTAGAGCGTTAGTATGCGGCATATCCGAGTTCAGCCATTTCCCCGGTATGGCTTCGCACGGGAGCGGCCTTCATCGTGCTCGTTGCCTAGCCTATTGCGTTAGGTTCCGCCGAACATTCGTTGGTATCCTGTTTAACCAAGAAGAGGTGGTGCGCTGGAATTGGAGTGCAACAGGCGGGTCCGTGGGGGAAAAAAATCCGCAAGGAGGCAAATCCGAAGCGTTGGCGCTTTTTTTCCCCTGCCTCCTGCCTCGCTTGAAAAAAGGGTGCAAAAAGAATGGTGGATGCAGAGGAAACGGAGGGGCGTGAGGAAAGGCCCAGCCTGCGCTGGACGACGACGTTGCAATACTTGCAGAAAAAAAGTTGGAGGGAAGAAACGCAAGCCTCAGACGCGCGGTGCGGTTTTTGAGGGGTCGGGTTGCATGCGGGTTGGCTTGCCGTCCTAGCCGAAGCTCGTGTTTTGGAAGTGGTGTGAGAGAAGAGGCTTAGCCCCCCAAGGAGGCAAATCCGTCAGAAGCAGAGGTTTGGGGAACTTGCGCCTTTTTGCTCTCAATACCACCAACGCTTGAATTCGAGTGCAGGCCTAATTGCCGCTTTTCCCCTATAAATACGTTCGCTTTCTACGACTATAGGCAACAAAATAATCGTCGTTTGCCGAAATTAGCTGCTGGTTTTGGCGTTTTCTCCTTGCTGTTTTTGGAGCTTGTCGAACCATTTTTTTATGGATTCCAAACGCTCTGTTAGTTTTTCCTCCTGTTTTTCCAGTGTCTTCTGCCTCAAGTCCAAGCCTTCCTTTTCCTCTTCGAGCTCTTTTTCCAGCTGCTCCTTTTCTTTGGGGATGAAGAAACCCCCGACAAAACGGTAGGCCGCTCCCTGGCTGCTCTTGTCCAGCGACTCTTTGGCCTTCTCCAGTTCCTGAAGCTGCAGCGTGGTCTGCTGCTTCTGCACCAGCACGAGCTGCAATTGCTGCTGCAGCTGCTGGTAGTCCGAAAGCTGCCTCCGCATTTCCTCTTCCGATTCCCGCATGCAATCCCTCGCTTGAGTACGGTTTGTTTGCGACCCCAAGACTCTTAAGCGCTTCGGGTGACCGCCCTTCCCATGGGCTTACCTTCCAGCACACCTTTAAATGCCTGTCCAACCTAATACCTCCGGTGCTCGCGTGAGGCTTCACGTCGTTTTGGAAAAACAGGAGGAAGGCGGCTTTCTTGTTTACATTCCGGAACTTCCCGGCTGCCACTCCCAAGGCGAAACCCGCGCGGAAGCCCTGCAGAACATCACGGAAGCCAAAGAGCTCTACTTGGATGTTTTGAACTCTCGTCCTGCTTCGAAAATGCCGAAGGTTGAAGTGCTTCCTCTGCCGGGCTGAGGCTGTGTGCCCAAACTTCCCGTTTTCAGCGGACCCGAACTCATCAAGCTTGCGTTGGAGAGGGGCTTCGTCGTTGAACGTCAAAAGGGCAGCCACGTTGTTCTTTCGAAAGGCTCCCTCCTTACCGTCATTCCGGTTCATGGCCAAAAAGCGCTAAAGAAAGGGCTTACGCTTCGCATTTTGAAAGACCTCGGCATTTCGCGTGAGGACTTGTTCAAGCGGTAAAAGCACCATGCGCATTCTTTTGCTTGGTTTCGAGCGGTGGGGACCCTATTCCACGAACCCCACAGAACGCGTGGCTACCCGACTGGACGGAAAAAGAATTCAAGGAGCTGAAATCGTCGGTGTTACGCTTCCCGTTAATTTTTCGCGCCTTCCACGAACGCTTAAGAAAGCCATTTCACGTTACAAGCCAGACGCCGTGGTGACGATGGGGCTCGCCTTCAGGAACCTCGACCGCATATCTATCGAGTCCCAAGCCCGCCGAAGGATTCGGCCGCATTTTCCAGACAACGTCGGATATTACCCCTATGAGAGTCAGGTTCCTGTGGACTACGATGTCCTTGAGGGCGACCGTGGTCCGTCCGTTCGTCGTTCTACCCTTCCAGTTACCCGAATCTGGAAAGAGTTGCTACGTCAAGGCGTATTAGCCAACCGGTCTCGGCGTGCAGGAGGCCACATGTGCGAGCAAGTGCTCTACCTTGCCCCCCATTATATGGAGCAATTGGGGCTTCCGGGCGTAACAGGTCACCTTCACCTTCCGCATACGGAACCTGAAGCCAAAGACGTGGGTAGCCACGAATGGATGCCCTTCAAGACCGTTGAAAAGGGCGTCCGAATCGTCTTAAAGGAAATCGTCCGGGCGCAGCGCTTGCGCTAAGCGTCAGCGCTCGTGCCGTTTTGGCACGGTTTGCCGCATCTTCCTCAATTGTTCTTCCGTCTGGCGCATGGTTTCCTCGTCCACGAGGCCTTGTTCCCTCAACGTGCGCACGGAGAACCTCACTTGCGGGTGCTTATAGGCCCATTCCAAGCTGGCTAGCGCTTCCCTTTCCGTAAATGGGTGTAGTCCTTTAGAGCAGTTGCGCGCGTATTGCTTCAACAATTCTTCGGCTTGGGGTTTGGGAATGCCGTCTTTTACGCAAGCCAGCGCGAGGGTCATCGAGCCGTAATACCGTTTGCCTTCCCCCACCCCCTGCAAAATCTTCTGCAAGGCAGGAAGCTCCACATACTTTCCCCTAAATGTGGCCGTGGGCGCTTGTTCCCTCAACGCGTCTTCCAGTTTTCTTGCCTCTTCCCTCACTAAAGGAGGCACTTTTTTTGCATCAACAGAAACGGATGCGACGCGCTGTTCCACGGCCTCCCTCACTAGCTGCAAAAGCCCTTCCAAGCCAAAAAACACATTCCCCGTTTCCACGTTTTCATTCACCACGTCTTTCCCGAAACGCACGTAGTCGAGAATGGAAACGGAATAGGTGAGAGGTTGGGCTGGGGGGGCTAGAGCCCGTTTTTCAAACGAGGGAAAGAAATGGGTTGCAAAGGCTTCCAACCCGTCTTCCTTTTCCTTCTGCAATTCGCTGGCTACGCGCTGGGCTTCCTGCCTCGCGTATTTTTGCAGGGCCGCATAGTTGCCCGTGCAGGCCAGCAGCAACCGCGCCAACGCGTACTCGACGACTTCTTCTTCTTTGCTTTTTTCGGGCCAAGGCCTCTGGTTGAGGGTGGCTTCCACGCGCTCGCGGGCCTGTTGGAGTTGCACGCGGTTGACCTGCCGGTGCTTTTCTAAGAACGCGCGGGCTTCCTCCGTGTACGCAAAGAAAAGA
>SBBD01000115.1 GCA_005239845.1 archaeon
GCCGATGCCTCTCCCTGCAAGACTGGACGCGAATTCGCTGGACAAGAGTTTTCCTGAAGAGCCAGTCACGAGCACGTGAAACCACTCGTGGTCCACACAGGAACGAACCCACCTTTCCCAAGCCGAGACGTTCTGGACTTCGTCCAAGACCAGATGGGCTCCTTTGGCCAAGCCGCTGCAAAGAGTTTCGATGGCGGAAGCATCCAGTTCCCTGGACAGGAAGGGGTCGTCAAAATTGAGGTAACGGTATGGTTTTGTTTTGACCAGCCTCTGCGCGATAGTGGACTTTCCCGCCCTCCTCGGCCCGTAGAGAAAAACGGCGTTTTTCCCGGAAAGAAACGGCGAAATCTCCTCCTCGACTTCTCTCGAGAACGAGGGAGGGAAGGACTGCCAGCGGGCCAACAAATTCCCCTTCTGTTCCTCGTCCATGCAAACCTTAAGAATTAAGGGGTTTATAAAGTGCTACGGTATAGCGTAGCGCCTTATAAATGCGGCAAAAGCGCCTAAAACGAAAGAATCGGTTCCAATGAATATAGGGGGCGCTGTTTTCGGGGATTAAGCATCAGGATTAATCAGCCATGAAGCGATACGCCTATTTATAACATTCGATTATAATCGAAAGATTTAAATATATTATTCGACTATACTCTAGTCATGGAACAGGAAGTTCTGGCGGAATGGAACCCTTGGTGGGCGGGAAAGCAGGCAACCGGCCTCGTTGAGCGCGAGCTGCTGCCGGAAGTCTCAAGATGGATAGGCAGAAAGGAAATAGTAGGCATTTTGGGTGTCAGAAGGGGCGGCAAATCTTCGCTTTTCAGGCTGATAATAAACGAGCTTCAAAAAACCCATACCGCAAAAAACATTCTTTTCATTAAGGGCGATGACGATCGTGTGGGGAAGAAGGATCTGATTTCCGATGCAATTTCTAGCTACAGGGAGCTGATGAACCCGAAGGGGAAAATATTCGTGTTCGTTGACGAGGTGCAGGAAATTGACGAGTGGGAAGCCACATTGAAGCGGATGTACGACCTGGAACAGAACGTCAAGTTATTCATAAGCGGTTCAAACTTCTCGGTTCACAAGGAAATACTCTCGTTCAAGCTCGCCGGAAGGATTGCATATTTTGACCTTTACCCTTTCAGTTTCAGTGAATACTTGAAATTGCACCTGAAGGTCGATCTTACAAAGAAGGCGGCATTACTCTCGAAAAAGCACGAAATTTCTCACCTTCTTTTGAAATATTTGGAATTTGGCGGCTTTCCTGAGGTGGTCCTGGAAACCGATGAGAAAAGGAAGACGCAGCTTTTGCAGTACTACTACGACACCATTGTGTACCGCGACATCATAAAGCGCAGGGGCGTCCGCAGTCCCGAAAAGATGGAGCGCGTGATAAACTATTTCCTCCAAAACATTTCAAACCGGTCAAACTTCACTAAAATAGCTAAGCAGTCAATGCTCTCGACCGACACGGTGGTCGAATATTCCAAATACTTGCAGGAAGCGTTTCTGGTTTTCAACGTGCCCATGTTCGCTTATTCAGTAAAGCAGCAGGAGGTCAACCCAAAGAAAACCTATTGCATTGACACGGGCATGAGGAACGTCAAGGGTTTCCGCTTTTCAAAAGATTACGGGAGATTGATTGAAAATTTGGTGTTTATTGAGCTGAAGAGGAGGAATAGTGCCAACCCCCTTGCCGAAATTTATTACTTTAGCAGCAAGGAGGGCGAGGTCGATTTTGTGCTGAAGCAGGGCTCGGAAGTCAAGGCCCTGATCCAAGTTTGCTGGAACTTTGAGGATGAAGAGGTTATGGTCCGGGAACTGAAAGGCCTGAAAGCCGCAATGTCGGAGCTGAAGATGAAAGAGGGGCTGTTAATAACAAAGGAGCAGCTAAGCGGCAAGATTCTTGAGACGGAGGATAAACGCATCAGGTTCATGCCCTTATGGAAGTGGCTGCTGGAAGGTTCGATTTAAAGATTCTGAATAAGATTGCCCAGTCAAAAACAATAGATCCTGCCCCCGGGGAGCGCCCTGGCGCTCTTTGTCCGAGCCCAGTTTCCTGAACAGCCAGCCGGGTTCCGGCGCCCAATTGGTCTCGGACTTGTCAGTATAGAGTTCGAAGGATTTAACTACCTTCTATGACCACGTCGTCCAGCTCCACTTCCTCGGAGGCCAGGCTTTCTTTGGTGACGAAGCGCACGTTGAAGTTGCTTACCAAGTAGCTGGCCGGCAATTCCAGCGTTTCCAAGTGCCACGCGTCGTCGTTTCCAGCCCCATTCGTCCAATAGAACAACGTGTTCCACGAAGAGCCATTGAACGCTTGCACTCTCAAGAACTCGCCGGCATCCAAGCTGTTGTCCACATACCTCCAGAACTTGAGCTTAACGCTCTGAAAGCCCTGCAAGTTCAAGGGCGTTTTCAAGCTCAGGATGCAGCCGGTAGAGGAAGTGCAGCGGTCCGCGTGGGCCAGTTTGTTCGTGGAAGGATACCCCGGAATGTTCCTTTCCGTAGGCCCTTTGACCCTCCAGTCGAACTCGTTGGATTCAATCCACTGGTCCAACGTGCCACTCTCAAAATTGTCTTGGAAGAGCGTGACATTCGTAGGCCGGTTAGAAACCGTTACGAGGGCCGTATCGAAAGAAGTCAAACCCCCATTATCCGTAACCGCCAAGGTCACCGTGTAAGTGCCTGCAGTTGCATAAGAATGGGTTGCAGTGACGCCGCTTGCACTCGAATTGTCCCCGAAATTCCATTCATAGCTCACTATGCTTCCATCGGAATCCGTGCTGGCAGAACCGTTAAAACTGACAGCGTCTCCCACGAAAGCGTTTTTGTCGGGGCCAGCGTTTGCTACGGGGGGAGCGTTGGCGTTCACGGTCACAAATACCGTGTCTGAAGAAGAGGCGCCGTTGTTGTCGACAACCGTCAAAGTTACTTCGTGAACCCCAACGGAAAAGCTCGCGGTAATTACGGCGCCGGTTCCCAAGACGTTCAAGCCTTCCTTCCATTCATAGCTAACAATAGTGCCGTCGGGATCGTAGGAAGCGCTTCCATTCAGCGTAACGCTTTCCGAGCCCGTGCCGTCCGCATCGCTTGCCGTTTTATCGCTTCCCGCATTCGCTACGGGGGGCTGGTTGGCAAACGCGTTTACCGTTATTAGAGCGTCGTCACTGGCAGTGGCGTTCTCATTGTCGGTTACAAACAAAGTGACGCTGTGGACTCCCACACTGAAGTTGAGCGTGAGTACAGCTCCAAAACCCAAAACTCCGGCGCCTTCCCTCCATTCATAGCTAACAATAGTGCCGTCGGGATCGTAGGAAGCGCTTCCATTCAGCGTAACGCTTTCCGAGCCCGTGCCGTCC
>SBBD01000066.1 GCA_005239845.1 archaeon
ACGACCCTTACCCCCTCTTCCTCCAGCAACTGAATCACGAACTCCTTGTCGGTCTTCCACGGCCCTTTTTCCACTTTCGGGAACGCGTAGAACGCTCCCTTGGGGGGCAGGACGTTGACTCCCGGAATCGAATTCAGGCGCTCGCCCGTGACCTTCGCCCGCTCTTTCAACATGGCCAAGTATCTGTGCCGTTCCGCCTCGTCCTTGCCCCGCTGCCGAATGGCTTCCGCGTAGGCGTGCTGGATCGCCTTGTTCGCGGAAAGCCGGAAGGCGCACACTTTGACGAGGGCGTTCTTGAGCTTGTCGCTCTTGAAGTTGGAGAACAGCATGTGCCCCGTCCGCCAGCCTGGCGCATAATATCCTTTCGACAGGCCGTCCATCGTAATCACGGGCACTTCCTTTGTGAGGGAAGCCGTGGCCACGTGCCGTCCCTCGAACCGCAATAAATGGTAGATTTCGTCGGAAATGATGGCGGTCTCCCCTTTTCCCTTGTCTTCCACGACGTCGGCGACTGCCTTCAGCGTCTCCTCGTTCAGCACGGAACCCGTCGGATTATCTGGGTTTATGAGAACAACAGCAAACGTGTCCTTGTCTATAGCGCGCTCGATTTCTTCCACGTTGGCCTGCCACTCGTTCTCGGGGTCCAAGTGATAATAGCGCGCCCCGCCCTCGTACCAGTTCGTCCTTGCCGTATACAGGGGATAATCGGGCTTGGGGAGCACGACATTCACTCCCCTTTCCACGGCCACGCCGAACAAGTAATCAATGAGTTCGCTCAATCCGTTCCCCGCGACCACGTTTTCCGGCTTCGCGTCCGAAATGCCTTGCCTTTTCGAGTCGTCCGCAACGGCCTCCCGCAACACCGGTTCCCCCTGCTCGGTCGCATACCCGTCGTACTTTCCGCCCTCCTCGATTTTCCTGACGAGCGCTTCCTTGACGCCTCCCAGCATGGCGAAGCCGTAGAGGCCGTCGTAAGCGCCGGGATCGCCAATATTCAATTCGTACGTCTTGACTCCTCTCTTTTTGATGGCCTGCACCCGCGCCCCGATTTCCACGTCGCGGATGGAATAGCTTGCTTTCTGCGCGCGGTGCGTAATGCGGATCATGGAGGCAACCCCTTTTCCTGCTCGCTTTCGTTCAAAGTTGACCTATACTTTGGGAAGCATTAAAAGCGTTTTCGAAAAGGCGACACTTAGCCGAACGACGAAAACAAAAAGCAATTGACGAAGCCTGAACGAGCGCCAGAGGCAGCGTAAAAGCCAGAATCATGGCACGAAAAATAAACTAAATAAAAAATAAAAAAAAAGAAAACGGGAAGAAAAAACTCGCTCGGCCAGCAATGGCTTACTGCGCCTGTCCTTCCCCTTCCTCTTCTTCTTCCGTGGCTTCCCCTTCCGCAGGGGCTTCCATGGACTCCGTCTCAGCGCCTTGGCCTTCTCCCGTGCGTTCCCCGACCGCGAAGCGGTTGCGCACTTGAGAGATGCGCACGTGGACCTTGTCGCCCTTGCGCGCGCCGGCCACGAACACGATAAAGCCTTGCACCTTACCGATTCCGTCTCCCTTCTTCGCTACGTCCGTGATTTCCAAGTCGTACTCTTCGCCGACTTTCACGGGCGCTTCCCGAAAGCCGCCGCCACCGTAGTTGCCGCCGCCTCCGCGAGAGCCGTAGCCATAGCCACCTTGTCGGTAGCCTCCTTCACTTCCAAATCCCATACCTTTCACCTAACGTGCTGCCTCGCTTGGTAAAAAACTCCTCCCATCCAAAAGACTTTCACGGGAGCCCTCTATTCCACAAGACAGGCCATATACGCATAAAGCAAGTACCATTCCTCCCTTTGTTTTTTCCCTATTTTGCTGCGGCTTTCCCTTTCGCTTTTTTTGCCGTGGAAGCGTACCGTTGCGTCCACTTGAACTTGGCGGGGTTCCGTTTCAGCTTCAGCGAGTTCATCTCGCACTTGCGCGAACAAAAGTTCATGGCGCTCCCATCCCTTCGGAACAGGCGCAAGCCTTCGCCTTCCACGAGTTCATTTCCGCAAAAACTGCAGAGTACCATGCCCGTCACAGCTCCTTTTTCCCTCGCTTTTCCGAACCCCTTTTGCCTTCTTGCCCCCCGGCTCCTATTACTTCTTTTCTTTAAATCCTCCGCTTCTTTCCGCGCTTGCTTTTCAGGGGCTTGGCTTCGCGCTCCGTGTCCAGCAAGCGCAAGTAGTCTCCGACCCGGATGGGGCCCTTCACGTTCCTCCGAATGACGCGACCCTTGTCCCTTCCCTCCAGCACCTTGCACAAGACCTGGTTGATTTCCCCGAAGACGCCCGTCCTTCCCGCGATTTCCACGACTTCCGCTAGGAAGCCCTCCGTGGGCTTGAATTCTTCCTTCTTCTCTTCCAGCACTTCCACGGGCTTGTCCTTCGGAGGACGCTTGGCTCCCATTCCGTTCACACGCTCAGATTAGCATTACCTATTGTTATCCTTTTCAATCGGCGGCTGCATTATATTCCTTAAGCCGTTACCGTTTTTGCCTCTTCCTTTGAAGCCCCCTTTTCCTCGGCTTTCTTCTCCTCCTTTTGTTCCTTCTTCTCCTCTTTGGGTTTCTTGGAGGCGCCCTTCTTTTCTTTTGGTTTCTGTTCCTTTTTCTCTTCCTTCTTTTCCTCGCCCTTGAACGACATCTTTCCGGAAAGCTTGTTGACCATGTCCTTGATAGCGCTCTCCCCGTCCGCGTTCGCCGTTTTTGCCACGGCAATCGCCGCCGAGCCCACGTTCAAGCCCGCCGCCTTTCCCAGCGCCACCTTTTCCGAAACGAAGATGTAAGGAACGCGCTTTTCCCCGCAGAGTTCCGGCAAGTGCATGACGATTTCTGGAGGATCAACATCCTCCGCAATCACGACCAGGAGCGCTTCGCCTCGCTCGATGGCTTTCGTGCACTCGTTCGTTCCTTTCCGTATGCTGCCTCCGGCCCTCGAGGCTTCAACGACCTCCAGCGCCTTTTTCTGCAGGTCGACCGGAGTCTCGAACTTGACGTAGGAAGGTTTCGCCATAATACAATCTCACCCAAATCATTGATTGCGCGAGCATCAGAAACCGCACGCGAACCAAAGATTATGCAAGCCAACCTTTAAATAGGTTTGGAACTCGCCGCGCTTTATATTTCGTCTTTTAGCCTTCGGCCTTCAAAGCATGATGACGTTGCTCATGCCTTCAAAATCCCTGTCTCCAG
>SBBD01000035.1 GCA_005239845.1 archaeon
CCCGACGTATGTCCAGCCGGTGGAAGTCAGGTCGACGATGTTCTCGGCAGTTATGTTCTCTCCCGGGTTTCCGGAGCTGTCGCGGTAGATCTGCATTCCAAGGTCGGAAAGGTTGTAACCCTCTACAAAGACGTTGACGCCGTAAACATTCTCGTCCCTGCTGGCGCGGAACCTCAACGAGGCGCGCTTGTCGGAAGTGTTGATGTTGTCGCCGCCGACTATCTGGTCGACTTGGAACGTGTTTCCCAACGATACGTTGTCCGTCCCCGCAACAAGGATGATGTCGCCGACGCTGACGGTACCGTTGATGTTGTCCCCGTCGTAATAATACGTGTAAGCGGGTGTCCACTCGCCTGATTCCACCGTCGGGGTTGTTTCCCCGCCGGACCATGTCGTCTGGGTCCAGTCATATGTTGGGGTCTGTTCCCCAGGCGTGTAATAGAGGACGAGTTCTGAGAATACCAAACCTGACCTGTTGTCGACCGAGCCGTCGAAAGTCAGACGGTACTGGACATAGCGATAGAAGTTGTCAAGAGAAGCACCGTTTTCCAAGTTCTCCATCCAGCTGGTCCAGCCAGCGCCGTCGGTAGAAAACCTGAGGTCCAATTTTATGGAATTGCCGTTCAAAGCCGTTTTTGAATACTCGATCTTGTTCCAGGTCACTGCCTCCCCGGCGTCAAGAGCGCTGGAGGTATACAATGCATTCTCGTAATATTGCGGTAATGAATAGCTGAAGAAGTTGTCGTTGTAACTGGTGCCGCCACCCGGGGTGGATCCATCCCAATTGACGTCGCCACCGCCCTTGAGGACATACATAGTTTCGCCGATCAGGGCCATCCCGCCGCCGTCGTCCATTCCCCCGTACTTGGCGAGCGGCATCTTCTCTTTCTCGATCCAGTCGTTGGCGGAGATGGAGTATTCCAGAAGGAATCCGTGGTATGCATCTTCTTGGTTGCTGGCAACACCTCCGGCCTCGGCGTCGTTGGATTCCTCAAATGACCCCGGCACATGGTATATCTTGTCCCCGCCGGGCCACACCAGCTGGGACCCGTCATCGCCACCGAGCCTGTGGTCGTAGTCCACTCCGCCGGAGTTCCCAGTTTTTTCTATTGTCTCCCAGGTTTGGGAGGTCAGGCCGTACCGCATGAAAGTAGCTCCCTTGTCCTGGGTGTTGAAACTGCCTCTGCCGCCCCCGATCGCGTCCCCGTAGTGGTACCTGCCGATTATCGCGTAAATGTAGTTCTCGCTAGCCCCAATCGCCGAGCCGTCAACAAAAACGCCAGTGTTTGCCGGGCCGTTCATCTCAGACAGCTCGCCCATGTACGTCCATGTGTCAGTAGAAATGGTATATTTGTACCAGTCGTGCTGGTTGTAGGTGTAACCCGAGCCGGGGAAATAGTAAAGCGTGTTGTTTCTGTCCCAGACAAGCTCCGAGCCGTTCCTTGCCCTCAGTTGCGCCGCTGTGCCACCCCATGGGATGGCGGCGCTGAGTTCCACCCAACCACCCTGTTCCGTCCATCGGGCGAGGTTGAAAGCTCCACCGTAGCTTGACGACGGGTCCGAGACTATGTAAAGCGCGTCGTTACCGGACGTGTCTTTCCCGTAATTTATCGTGCTGGCGTAAGTCGAGTCGTAAGGTGAAGTTTCGTCGTAAGTGGCGTTCCAATCGCTGGCCCAGTTGTCCGTCGCCGGGTCATAGCGGTAAAAGAGCCGCTTGTACCCGCTGACCGAAGTGCTCGTGCCCGGATCTCCGCCCATGGCGACCCAGAAGTAGACGTAACCGCCCATTGCCGCGATCCTGTGGCCGTTGTAGTCACCAACGGCGTGTGGGGTTCTCTGGAGTTCCTGCCACCCGCCCGTCAGCGCAATCGTCTGCAGGGAGCCCCCAACGACTTCGACATTTTCCATCGTGCCGCTCAAAAAGTCCCCGCCGGCAGTCTGGATGAGCCTGAGGGGTTGCGGGTTCCTCCAAACTCCGACACCATTGTAGTACCGGACAGATATGTTCGAAACTTCAGGCGTCAGGGATGAATCGGTCGTGGAAAGGATCACACGGAACTGGAGAGCGACCCCGATGCTGTTGTCGAGGGAGTTCTCCTCAAGGTACCCGAACACATCCTTCAGGTCCTGCCACTTCTGGACTTCCCTCCACTCGCTCCACGGGTAGTCCGAGTAGTCTCTGATGTTTTTGTCGTAAGGTTTGGTCATGTCACCTATGCGGGCCTCCACGGTCACGGAAGTCCCAGCCGGAGTAACGTTGTCCCAGTCCAAGTTCTGCCATTTCACCCTCTTGTCGGGTGTGATGACGCGGGAGGTGTATGCGCCAATGGTTTTGTAGTTATTCATGATGACTCTGAAAGGCATGTCGACGTTATCGTATGATGCGATGGTGCCCCCGCTTGATTGGAATGCCTCTAGGTTGTCGTTATCGTTGGGAATCTCGGCCCTGAAAGCGTATGATCTCGTGCCGTCCCAGCTGAGGTTCGTCGGGAAATTGCCGCCCGCGTTGTCCAGGGGGACCACGTAATAGTCGTACTTTGTGTAGTCTCGCACGCGCATGTAGATTGTGTAATAGCCAGAGAGCACCCTCGGCTGGCTCAGGGTGAACCTGTGCCATTTCGGCTCGTTCGCGGCCTTGGCCTCCTTAGGAGTGAGGGTGAATTTTTCCTGCCAGGTCGAGTTCTCTATGACCACCTCCAGGTTGTAGGAAGGCGAACCGTATTTCCTAAGAGGCACTTCAAACGCGTTAACCGTCTGCTCCGGGGAAATGTAGAAATTCTCCCCCCAGATGTTGTCCCCGTCGCTAGTGCCGGGAGACCATATCCTCCCCGCGGCGAATTCACCGTCGGAATATTGGTAGCTTATGTAAAGGAATTCGTCGCCGTTCGTCCCGATGTCGTAGTAGTAGTACTGGGGGTCGTAAAATTTGAATCCCGGGTGGTTCGGGTTCCCAGAGTATGTGTTGTTGTTGTACCGCAACACGTAGGTTGGCTCCACGTCGCTGAACTCTATCCAGTGCTCGTTGACCTCGGGGTTCTCACGGCCGAGGTATAGGACGGCACGGTTTTCGTTTCTTAAAGTGTTGTCGTACCAGAGAACGTTTCGTGGCGCGATGTGGCCAGGCGAGAAGTAGGAGTATGGGTTCGGGTAGTTGTACGCTGCGTGTGCCTGCATGACCAAGTAATATGTCTCGCCAACCGTGACATCGGCATAGAGGTTGTCAACTTTGACCCAACCGAAGTCGTCCCAGGTCGTCCAGAGGTCGAACCTCCCGAAGCGACCGTATGCAACGCTGTTGCCAATCGCGCTGCCCGGCCTCCCCCCGTCGTCAGAGGCCACGTAAATGTTGACGCCCAAGTGGTCGTTTGAAAGGAAATAGGCACCGCCTCCAACTGCTTCATCGGTCAGCCTTAGTCCAAAGCTGGCGACATTGTCTCCAGCCATCTGGTTTTGCACGTAAGTTGTGACAGTCCAAGAATAAACAGCCTCGCCAATCAGAGTCTGAGTATCTATCGTGGTACCCATCGCTGGCTGGCCGCTTGTCCAGGTTATTATATCCTCGTCCCAGGTGTCATCGGCAACTTGACGGACGTCTATTGACGCATTGCCGGATAATGAATTTTCCACAACATTGCTCGCCTCGAGTTCAAGCACAGCTGTCGAAACGGTTTTTCCCGCGGGGACCCTCGTGAGATCGAATTTCAGGAAGCTCCTACGGATGTAATTGCTGCTGGGCGAGTAGTAAACTTGGATTTCCTCGTCAGGCCCGAAGTTCGTGTTTTCGTCTTCAGCGGGGTCGCTGTCTACAAAAGTGTCTTCAATGGGGTAGAAACTCTGGTACGTGCCGTCGCTGTATGTCAATTTCAATATGGGATAGCCAGACGCGTAGACATAAGCGTACATGAAGGCGTTCTCGATCTGGAACGTGTTGTCCCCGTTCTCGTTGTTCTCCACGGTGAACCTAACGGCATATTTGTAAGAGTCGCTGGAGAACTCGAGGGAGTTCGTCCTGTGGGTGTAGGTTGAAAATGGGTTGCCGAACCAGTTGTTGTCGAGCACTATTTTGCCGGAGCTGTTGACGTAGATGTTCTCGCTGAGGCCGTTGTCGCTTATGTTGAAATCATCCAAAAAATCGCTCTGGGTCGTGAACGTCTCGATCCTCAGGGATGGGCCGTCGTCAATCCTAGGCACTATCGAGGATGATGGGACCGACTGCGTGCCAGGAATGACCGGAGCTGTCGGCGTCGATAGCGTGACGTAGCTACCCCTTGTGATCTCATCCATCCGGAGCTGCAGGTCCAGGAAGGACTCCTTGACGAAATCAGAGTGGATGCGCTCCTGCTTGTGCTCCAATACCGGAACGGTCCTCGCGTAATAGATGGAAGTAGAAATCATGAAGATGGAGACCATTAAAATGGCCGCCAGGGAAACCCAAACGCCACGCTCCTCCTGTCTCAGAGAACGCCTTGTCATAGGACCCCGATTGACTCTTGTTTGCTGCATTCAAAAATGATTTATATAATATTTAATAGTTACAAAATTTGCTGAAACGTTTACATCAGAACTACGTCTTGCCGCCCTGGAAGTAGCCGGTCGTCACGTCGACCCAGATTATCCTTTCGGAATAGTAGATATCCTTCTCGGGCGTTATCCTGTCCGGATCGGGCTTTATCGTCAGACTCAAGTCATCATAACCGTATTCCACGTAATCACCATATTGGTCGAAGGTGCCCGCCGCGTAACCAGCAAGCTTGTAGTTCGTCTCCGCGGCCAGCCTTTCAAGATAATCCCGCCATATCGCCTCGTGTGGCGATGAGATTGTGATTGTCACCTCGAATGCGTTCGGCTCTTTAGGAGTTTCAACGAGCCACTCCTCCCCCGCGTTTTCCACGCGGAGCATCGTCTCGCCCGTCCCGCCTGCCGACTCCCCACCGATGTGGCTCTCCTTGATCTGGAACCTGTTGACCTCGACCTTCGCTTTGTTGTTTCCGAGCGGCGTCACAGTGACGAAGTTCGGCGGGTAGGAGACGATCGTCTGGTACCATCCGTTCCCGCGCTCGGAGAAGATCATCCCGCCCTCGTAGACGTAATTGGTGTCTGGAAGGTAGACGGTGTGGGTCTTGTGCCTGATATAGCCGAAATTCACCAGGCTCTGGAACCCGGCGATGACGGTGTCTGTGTAGATGCTTCCCTTGCGGCCGCTCCGGATGTATTCAACCTGCAGCTTGGCGTCAAGATTGTTCGTGCCGGCGACCGAGTTATCTACCGAGTTGAATTTCATTTTATTGGTCAAAGTGGTCGTTTTGTTTTCCCCGTTGACATAAGGCTCGCGCAGGACGAAGCTGACGTGCGAGGTGTACTCGAGTTTGATGCTATACAGCTCATCGCTGCCCGTACCAAGATCCACCAGATATTGTACGAAGCGGGCGTAGTTGTCCGGGTTGCCACCATCGCTGACGCTCACCCAATCGGTAGGGCTCGCCATGTTGTCGTCGTTGTCGAAGCGGACATAAACCGTCGGGCTCCCGCTGTATGAAATATCGACGTATTTCCAGTACGCGTTGTTGTCCCCGCTGTCGAAAATCATGGATTGGAGAGTCAAAGGTCCATCCAAATAGGATCCCGCATACCCTGTACCTGTCATGTTGTCGTACACTGCGTAACCGGAATTGAACTTCCCGGATTGGACGACAGTCGCATTATCTTCATGATTCTCCCATTTTTCGGCGTTGTCATACCAGTCGTACTGTGCCCATGTGCCCCATGCCTTATGGTTGTCGAACTTTTCCTTCACGAAGCTCGTGACGTCGAAGACGACCCATTCCTCGTCGCCGCTCAGCTCGGCGTTGTCGAGCAAGGTGTCGACATTAGGATCGTGCGGCTGGTTCCCGCTGTTTTGCACGCTCCAGGACAGCCCCTCGCTCCAGGCGTCGTTCATCAGCCCCCAGAGCTCCAGGTTCAGAGGCGGGGTGACATCCAGAAGATTTTCAGGACTTTCAACGAGGTCCGAGTCCACGATGTAAAGCTTCAATTTCGCGCTAATGACTTCGGCGTCGTCGTAGAACACGTAGTTGCTGCTGTCGTAAAGTCCGGTATCTGCCAGGTCGAATTTCAAAAATGTCCACATCCTCTGGTTTGCCGTGGTCGAGACATAGTAATACTCGTTTTCGTAATCGCTGGCGGTATAATTCCAGGTCGGGGAATCCTCGCGGATGTATGTCCCGTATCCCCTGTACCAGCCGAACGCGTTCTGGTTGGTCTTGACCTCGCTATCGGTGGACACGCTTCTGGCCGTTGTGATCCGCAGCTCCCCGTTCGTGCTCGTGGAGTTGAAGGCCGATGGCGCCCTGGTCCCCATCATCAAGGTGACCGCGGCGCTCTGCCCCCTGTCGAGTTCGTTGATCCTGTCTCTGAGCTCGATGAACGAGTTCTTCACTTCCTGAATCGTGTTGAACTCGGCCTCCTCCCAGTCCACGGGCAGCTGGGTGTTCAGGTACATTGCCAGCGTGGCCACGAGAAGGGTGATTACCATAGTGAAGCCAACAACTGCCGAGACGCCATCCTCGTCACGGCCGAGTTGCCAAGTTTGCCCGAACTTCCACCGGGCCCCGAAGACCGCTTTTTTATTGTCCCGGCATCGAGTTTTCAATTTCAACACTCTCCCTCACGGACACTTTGTCCGAGTAGTAATCAAAAATTGTAATCACTATCTTGTTTCCTATGTTTTCGTTCGCGGCCTCATAGTACAGGTATCCGACGGCATTTTCCCCTATGCCGAAGCCCTCGCTCGTGTCGGAAAACACCCAGTTGTCCCATGGGACCTCGTTTTCCCACGTGGTCGCCCCAGATTTGAAGCCGACGACTTTGAACTCCTTGTCCGGCCCAAGCGGGATTCCTATCGTGTCGCCGCCCATGTGATAAAGGATCACTTTGATCAAGTTGGTAGGGGGGTCGCTGCCATTTTCCAACCTTATTATCAAATCGTAAAATCGCTCCTGTGGGGTAACCGAGCTTATGACCGCGCCGGCGATCATCATCATCGCGACCGTTATTATCCCGATCAGCATCACTTCGCCTACTATCGCCGAAACACCACGTTCGTCAAGCGATTTCATGATGTCATCCCCGCTCTTTTTTTCGCGCTTTTTCTGTGCCTGTCTATGAAAATGATCGAGACGATCACGGCCAGCGCAACGAAAAGGACCGGGATTGCCGGCCGCTGCGAGGGAGAGACATATTGCGTGTTGTCGCCCGTCTCGGAGCCGTAGGTGTGCGTCCCCTCGTACCATCGCACGGAATCCATCCCCTCCGCGTAGAGGTTGTCGTTAAGGCTGCTGAACTCGCCCACGCTCGGCCACGGCCACTCCGAGTTGTCGGAATTGTCGCCCACCCTCAAGTATGCGTCGCGTATTGCGCGGTAAACCCCGTTGTAGGTCAAGCGAATAGTGTTGTCGGCATCCATCTTGGACATCCCGATGTCGCGGGTCTCGACCCAGTAGAACCAGCGGTTGTCGTCCTTGTATTCCGTGGATATTGAGTCATCAATATACGGGCTGGTCTGGATTATGTGGCGCCCCATCACGGTATTTTCGTAAATGTTTGATTCGCCTGGGGAGTTCGGGCTGTCGTTGTCTATGGCGGGGTCGTAGAAATAGGCGAGGAACCAGTCCAGGCTTCCGTCATCCACGCCCAGTGCAGAGTTTTCAATAGTCCCGTAGTTCTCAGGTTTTATCGGATACCATGCGGAATCGCCGTCAGTGTACCTCTCAATCTGCTGGCGGACCTGGTGGGAATACTCCCCTTGCCCCGATTCTTCGCTCGCCCAAAGGGGCTCGTCGGAGCCGATAGGGGTGATGTAAAGATTATACCAATCGCGCAAGTCCTGGTTGTGTGCCATTTGTATCGCATCTCCGACGTAGTGCAGCACGGCCCCCACGCGCATTATCGCGTTGTCATAATCACCGAACTCCCAAGCGTCGCGAATCTTCAGGAACTCGTAGTACCCGTTTTCCGCCATGTTGTACTGGTATGTCCCCCATTGGCTCGTGGCGTTCCTCCAGTCGTCCGGCGCAAGCGATGCAGAGTAGATCGCGTCGGAGTCGAGGTTGTCCCTCACGTCGTTGGGTATTGACGGGCTGTCGTAAAAAGCGTTATAGAGTATGATCGCGGTATCGTGGTGAACCGACGATCCCCAGGCGCCGACCGATGAGCCGAGCGACAATATTATTGCGAAAGCCACAAGAGCCGCCGGGAATCTGGACCTAGACACCTATCGTCACCTCCACGTCGTAAGTCGTGTCGAAGTAATAGATGTCCCTGACGGCAGGGTCCTCCACTATTCCCCATATATACAGCCGGATGTTGCGAGGAACGAACTGCTTGGCCTGGAAGTCCGCGACGTTGTTCGACCAGACGCCCCAGCTATTTTCCACATTGTCCCAATAGTAATTTGCCCACCAGGATAGGCCGCCAAGGTTTGCGGACTGGTTCCATTTCATTGTCACGTCACGCAGGTACCTCTTCCAGGGCCACTCGTGATCAGACCTTATGGTAATGAGGAGGTTTTCCCGGTTGGGGTCGACTACCCCGTCACCGTTCTCGTCCGTTGGCTCCACCTTGAAGTCTGTGTTTTCGGTGATCTTCACGTTCAGCTTCACGGTCGAGGACGTGTTAATATCGTCCCAGCTGACTATCCTGTACCTGTTGATTATCACAGTTATCGCCTCGTCGCCCTCGTTGTACTGCCCGACAACCATTCCTGGGTCGGAGATCATGAGATCGTAAATGCCGCCGAACTGCTCCTGGAGCAGGGCGCCGGATTCAAACGTGAATGTGTGCTGAGGGAAAATGTAATAGTCGGTGTCGAACTTTACGTAGCCGCCCTCGATGAAAGCGCCCAGGTTGTCCGAGCCTTCGTCGCGGTTGTCCACTATCGGCGGGCCGGGCAGGGCCCCGTTCTCGTAGATGACCACAAGGTGGGGCCGGTTCAGCGGCGACGGCGGGTGGCCAGTCGCTCTGTTGGAATCGTACTCATCCGGATCGAGGGGGTTGAACGTCTCATTCTCGTTTATGACATGTTCGGAGCCGCCCTCCTTTGAAGAGAAGTCGGCGTAGCGCTCCTGGGTCGCGTTTTCACGGACGGGTTTCATGAGGAAGCTTATGTTTTCCCTGATCGCGAATTTTTCCTTGACGAAATCGGTCGCGTCCCACGTGTACCAGGCCTCGTTGTCCTTGATCACCTGGTGGTTCTCGTAGGGCCACGCCTTCGCGTTCACGCCCTCCTCGTTCACCTCGCCCATCCCCTGGGCGAGCTCGTTTGGCGCTGGCTTGTTGCCCCATGTTATCGTTTCCTCTTCCCAGTCGTCGTGGATTTTCCAAAGCTCGATGTCAAGCGGCATGTCCGACAGATAGAAATTGTCGATCGCATATGTGGGGCTTGAAGGGTCATATTCCGGGATGTTCCACGGAGCCGTGTTGAATTTCGACATGTTTTCGTTGTAGACCACGAGCCAGGCATCGACGATCCCTGTGTAGGATATGTCGGCGAGAACTTCGGTGATGTCGAACTTTAGGTATGCCCAGCGGTTTCTCCCGGCGTTGAAGGACCTCACCCGCAGACCCTCGCCATCGTGGTTTACGGCGGGTGTTTCCTCGTCGACGTATGCGTCGTCGAGCGGGAGGAAGCGCTTGACCCACCTCGCGGGCCGGATTTCTATGTCGCTCGACTTCTTGGTGAGGGTGAAAATCGGGGTGTCGGCAGGGGACATCTGGACGTCTATCGAACCGCTCTGGCGGCTCAGGATCATGCTCTGGAGCTGGAACATGGTCGAGCGGACGGCGTGCATGTGGTCGTACTCGTTCTTCTTCTGATATATCGGCGTGACCTTCTCCAGGTAAACGCTCAGGCCGACGCTGACTAGGGCTATTACCAATACTGCACTGACCACTGGCGTGATGCCGCCTTCTTCCTTCCGGAACCCACGCATGGTCCCAATTCAATTCGGCGTTATGCCTAAAATCGTTTTGCATGCGTTTGGGTTTACAATCGGGCTATTAGTATATTTCTGGATTTTTTGATAGGTTTATAACCACTTTTTGGTTTGAGTTAACCGAAAAACGAGATGAAAGAGCCTAAAATAGGCCAGATTGTTTGTTTGTGTTCTAAATAGCAAAAATCCCAGAGAAACATTTATAAGCAATTGTATTAATTGGTCTCGGTGATAAATTGAGGAGTTTAAGAAGTGAAAAGGGTATTTCGCCGATTGTAGCAACGATTCTATTGATTGCAACGACAGCGGTGGCGGCTGGAGTCATCGCTGCCTACGTTTCCGGACTTAGCGTCATAACAGGTACGATTATCGCCGGAGACGCGAACGGATTCGTTTACGACCAGGACCAGGGCGCTGGTGAGAACTACACAAACGGAAAGCTTTACTTGACCGTCAAGATAACCCAGGGAAGATTGCGTGATATTGACGACACGACATACGGTTTCACGGTTTCCCTGTCGAACGGGAGATC
>SBBD01000098.1 GCA_005239845.1 archaeon
CATGGCCGCCGCGGTCGCCGTTAATACGATGCCTGTCCCGCCGTTCCAAAGCGCGTTCCCTCCTAGCAGCAACGCCAGCAAGGCCCAGCGAAGGCGTTCCATCGAGATTTTTTCCAGGAGTGCCGTGCTGGCTGCGCTAATCCTGGACAGCACGAGAACGGCGAGGGCGCACGAGGCCAGGGCGGCCAGAGCAACCAGGGTAGGCAACGCAGGAGCCGCCGGCGTCCGGGCCAGTTCCGTCACCCAAACGGCGGCCATGGGCACGCTGCCCGTGCTCTGGAAGGTCAAGCACAGCTATGCGGCAGGGGCCCTGCTGTTTCCCGCCATGCTGTATGCGGCAGGAATCAACACGTAAAACCAGCCGAGACCCTTGCCAAGTGCATCCTTCTATGGACACGCGTGCACCAGGAAAAAAAAGCGCGGTACCAGCCCGTTGGCCGCAAATGATTCGGAAGTAGAAAAGGAAAGGGAGAGAAACGAGGATAGTGATTTAAAAGTGGCGGGCGTAAGGCAGTTCATGCGCGGGCAAGTGGCCGTCGAATTGTTTTTGGCCATGAGCATCGGCTTGCTCGTGCTCTTCTGGTTCGTCAACTATTCCACGGCCTTCTCGGACAGCACGCGCACCACGGCCGTCAACGAACAGCAGAAGTGGTTTGCCAAGAGCCTCGCGAACACGGTGAACGAAGTGTGCCTCCGCAACGTGAACGTGAGCGTGAAGATTCCGTGCCTGTTCGCACAGGACCAGAACGTGCTCTACGAAATCGACGTTTCCGGCGACCGCCTCCGGGTCTACAACACGTTCAGCAACTTCAATTCCTCCGAACCCACCGCCTGCCAACTGGTGGACGAGCTTCCGCGGACGGTCCAGTGCGCCGACCTGGCGTACGCCTGCATGTATAAGCATCCGACCGACCCCTTGCGCGTGCGGTTGAAGGAAGGGTTTTGCTAATGAAAGGACAGATTTTCAGCATTGATTTCGTGTTGGCCATTGCCGTATTGTCGCTCAGCTTGGGCATCGCCCTGCAGACCATGGACTTGGCCCAGAAGAACGGGGACGTGTACGCGCAGCTGCACTCGAACCAGGCGGAACTCATCGCGCAAAACTGGACGTACAACACGCGGAACTTTTCGAATACGTCACCCTATTGCCTGCAGTTTTCCAACGGGAGCGGGGACTGCAGTGCCTTCGCCTGCACGGAAAACACGTTTACGGCCCAGCGGCTCGTCGAATGCCCGCAAGGCGTTTGCTTGTTGGAGGTAAGGACGTGTGCCTAAAAACGTAGCGGAAAGGAAAGCCCGTGAACGGACGCTAGGCGGCGGGAGCACGGGTAAGCGGGCGGAGAGCCCGCCGATGCAACAGGCGTTCGTGTTCACCATGGACGCGCTCTTCGCGCTTTCCGCCATCGTGCTCTTGAGCACGTCGTACGTCGTGCTGAACTCGCTCTTCCTCGAGTCGCAAAAGTTTTCTTCCCTGGACCAAGAGGGGAGGGACTACTTGTATTTAGCATATGTACGGGGCTACAGCCTGTCGAACGAGGGGTTCAGAAACTTGACGGGGCACACGCTGTACGGGGGCTTGGGCGAGAAGTACTGGCCTTTTGACACCGCAGCGGAAGTGGGGGAATGGACGCAGAACGGAACGGGCTGGCACTGGAACAGCTCGTTGGGAGGCACCTACAAGCACAATATATCGATTGTCGACGAACTGGCTTACGTCGGCGACGTCAAGTGGAAAAACTATGAAGTGAGTGCGTACGTCGTCCTGCTCTCGGCGACGGCCAACGAGCCCGCGGCCGGAGTCAGCGCGCGCATCAACGCCACGGGGGGCCGGTATGCCTGCGTACTCTTTGGCAACAGCAAGCTTACGCTGTTAAAGCTTTCGAGCTGGCTAGAACCATTGCCACGGTGGACGGCGACGCTGGGCTTGAATGGCTCGAAAACGGTCACCACGGAAGGAGACCCCGGCCTGATTGGGAAATGGCACTACCTTTCGCTGAACGTCACCGGCAACTTCGTAAACTGCAGCGCCATCGGTTACGGGGCTACGCTTCAATCGATCGTCTACACGGATCCAACCCCCCTCCGGCGCGGAAGCGCCGGTTTGGAAGGAACTCAGTACACGGACGCTTTTTTCAACAACGTGAGCATCAAGTACGTGAAAACGCTTCCCCCGTTGAACCCCGACTTCATGGTACGGGCCAACCTGCACGCCTACCCCGAAGTCTGCCAGTGTGATTTTGTTGAAAGCATGAACTGTACGGTCAAAAAAGAGGAGGCGTGCTTGCGCGCTCAAGAACAGCTGCTCGCTGCAAACTATACGAACGAGGTCTGGGTGGGATGAAAAAGGCCTTCTTTTCGTTTGCCGTGCTCGCCTTCGTGGCCATTGGGTTATTCTTTTTTGCCAGCCTCGCGTTCGGAGCCAGAGATTACCGCGAAAGCGCGGTCACGAACTTGGAGGCGAGGAACGTGTTCCAACGAACCCAAGACGCGCAGCTCTATGCGAGCGCTGCCTTGGACGACGCCATCCTGGACACGGCCTTCCGCATCTACAACTGCTCCATCTCGGTTCCCAACGTCAACCCGCCCAGCAACAAATCCATTGCTTTCTGCATCGATTTCAACACCAGCGCGAACAGCCTCTCCAGACCCTATCTCTATGCCATACGCAACCTTTCCGGCGACGGCATCACGGTCACCAACCAGAGCACGAGCATCAAATGCGATCCCAACGTGCAGGACAACGACCCTTCCCTATTGCCGTACAACTTCAGCCTCAACGTCACCATGAACGTCACCGTCCTCGTCAACAGCTCGCACGCGACCTCCAGGCAAACCTTCCGATACGCCAAGCGCGTCGACATCGCCTTCCCCAACATGACGTTAGGGACAGGATGGAGCGACGCCATCGGACAGTTCCGCTTGTTCATCAACGACACGGGCTACCTCAACGCCTCACGAGTTGGAAGGAACTATACGTGGCACGTGAACTGCTCGGCATGATAATCAAGTGCCAAAACGCCTTCGCAGCTAGCAACCCGCCGAAAAAAAAGCTACTCGCAAACGCCTTTGTCGACTGCGAGGAATGCGACCGCCTTCCTGGCTATGAAAAAAGTGCGAAAAGTATTTCCCGTTGTTTTTTCTGTTCTGCGGGTATGGAAAGCGTTTAAATAAGCGCTTCCTTACAGTGCTAGAGAGGGAATTGCATGCGCCAAGCCATCGTGCTGGCGGCCATCTTGCTGGGGGTGCTGGTCGCCTATACGCTGATGCCCAAACCCGACACGCTCTTGCAGCCTACGGACGTGCCTCGGTTTGTGGTGGAGGACGCCAAGAAGACGTTCGGGGAAGAAGCCAGCTACCAAATCCTGCGCTCCGAGAAAAAGAACGGCAAGTGGGAAGTGGACTTGAAAATCGCGGTGGCCCCCCATTCCAAGTGCCCCAAGCTCCTCCGGCGCGCCTACGTGTTCCCACCTCCCTATTTCCGAGAAGAAGTGTTGAACGACGCATGCCGCTGGCCCGTCTTCATCGCCTATGACGAGGAAGCCTTGCTGGCGACGCTCAAGCTCCAAAAAGTGCAGCGCCTGCCTGAAACGGCGACGGGCTACGTGACGCGGTATACGGCAGAAGAAGTGCAGGCCTTGCAGCAATGCGTTTCCTGCTCGCCACTTCAAGAATTCGCGAAACAGCTGCAGCCTGCAGAGCTCTGGATCGTGGAGTGGAGGAACGACACGGAAAGCTTTTTCGTGGCCGTGGACAAGAACGGCGACCTGGTAGCCAACACGTAAAAAGAACGACGACTTACCTTTTTACCAACCCACGCTCCAAACGCTTTCTTTTTTAACTCGTCTTCCATGGGGTTTTTCATGCGCCTCCTGCTGGTGGAACTCGAACGGCATTTCCCCTTGCTCACGAAACTGAAGCAGCCGCTCGCGGAAACGTTCGGCTTCGAAGTGGAAGTGGCGCGGGAAATTTATGCGCCAGCCTACGGCGCGTTTAATGCCGCTCGCTCGCAATGGGACGGGGAAAACCTGTTGCGCCAGCTTTCCTCCGCCTTCCAGCACGC
This sequence comes from archaeon, assembly GCA_005239845.1. Taxonomy (GTDB): domain Archaea; phylum Micrarchaeota; class Micrarchaeia; order Norongarragalinales; family SBBD01; genus SBBD01. The sequence goes on from SBBD01000098.1 coordinate 4,061, forward strand.
GCCCTACAGCGCGGTGCTCGCCTTCTTTCCCTACGACCTCTACGCCAAAGGATACCGGCGCGCGTTCGGCATCGCGGAAAACAACGGAAAAGTGGCCGTAGTGGCGTATCATTACTTGGACCCAGCCCTCCACGGCAATCCAGACGAAGAATTGTTTTTGCGCCGTCTTGTGAAGAAAAGCGTGCACGAAATCGGCCATGTCATCGGGCTGCCGCACTGCACGCGTCCCTACTGCGTCATGAACTTTGCGCGCACGCTCCTGTTTCTGGACCGGAAGCAAGCCGCATTTTGCAGCAAGTGCCGGTTTCTTCTCGGAGCCCAACGCCCCGCGGAATCCGTAGACTAAAACAAAAGAAGGGCGGCTGCCCTTGCAAGAAAACAAGAGGACAACCTAGTTCTTCGCATCTGATGAAGGCGGGAATGGAGCGCCAATAATGACCTAGCAAGCCAAAGAAGACAAGAAAAAGCCCTGCCGCACCCTCGTTAGAGGAGCAGCATTAATAGACCGATAAAGACGAGGAACAGCCCCAGCAGCACGACGCCTCCTTGCACGGTCACGAGAAGCATGACCCAAAGCCCCGAGGACTGGAAGGCATAAAACCAGACCCCTGCGAGAATCAGGAGCCCCAAAAGCACGGAAGCCAGCCCCGTCTTGCTGAACGCCATGGTTACCTCAACTCCAAATGCACGCGTGCTTCCGGGCCAGTTATTCAATGAAGTCTTCCAGCAACTCCACGGCTCTTCGGATGCTTTGCTCGATCTGCTTCTCGCTTTTCGCGCCGCTGCAGATCACTTTCCCGTTCTTGAAGAGCAGGAGCGTCGTGCCGATTTCCTTCAACCGCATGATGGCTCCCGGAAACTGTTCGGGCTCGTATTCCACGTTGTCCACTTCCATGGCGATGTTGAACAAGTCGAGTTCCACGTTCAAGTTCGCGGAAGCCACGATGTTTTCCACTTTAAAACTCATGTTGATGCGTTTGTGTTTCTTTTTCTTGGGCATGAGGCATGCACCAAAGAAGGGTATTTAAAGGGCCTTTATAAAGAGGTAGGTTTTCAAAAAGCGGCTCTGGGCACCTGCAAAACAGTTGGTTTTTGGTAATTACCAAGCAATCAGGTAGGCGAACGCTAGGAAGAACAAGAACAGAAGGCCCACTCCATACTGGCTCCAAATGCCTTTGAAGGCGGCAATGACGAGCGTCAACAGGAGAATCGTGTCAATTCCATACAGGTTGATGCCGAACAACTTGTCGGTGATAGAGCCTGAAAAAGGCCAGACGAGCGCCTCGAACGGGATTCCCAGATGCATGTTCAGCACTATTCCGACGATAATCAGCATGCCGACCAGCGTTATGAGCGAGTCCTCACTAATCACAGCAATCCACCAAATACACTACTTTTAAGTAGTAACAAGTATTTAAGGTTTGCTGATATTTAAAGACCCTGAAAGACGCCCGCCTGGCGAGCGAATGCCAAGAAAAGAACGTCGCCAAAAACGAGCAAGGGCTAGCCATGGCGTTCGCTAGGGAATCCCTCTTGCAGAAATGATCCAAAGGATGGCGGTGGCGAAGAAGAGAATCTTGGCTCCTGGCAATAAGTTGGAGATGAAGAAGCTTGGCGCAAGTAGGATTACAGCGATGAGGAAGTAGCCCAAAGGATTGGCAAAAAACAGCGCGTCGAGTGCGGTCTGGGGGCCGCCTCCCTGCGTGGCCATGTGCAAAATAACGAACACCGTGACGATGGGGATGAACGTGGTTACAAAGTACTCCGCATCAACCATAACTTTCACTGAAACTACTTAATAGTAGTAACAAGTATTTAAGGTTTTGCTGGTATTTAAATGCCTAATCAGAGGCGGTTTGCGTGTGCTACGTGGGAGATGGCGGTGGAAAAAAGAAGAGGTTGGCCGCTGGCAAGAGACGTGAAACAAAGGGTTTTTAATGATTGGATGGGTTAAAGCAAAGGAGGAAGACAAATACAAGCAGAAGGGGGCCAACGCATTTTCTGTTGAATTTTTGGGTTAGGGGAAAGAATCATGAAGCGCAGCCATGGAAGGAACGTGGGGAGAAGCCGAAAGCTCCGCAGCAAGGGCAGGCTGTCCATGCCCCGCCAGTTGGCAGAATTCCATGAAGGAGAACGCGTCCGCATTGACATCAATCCTTCGTTCGGGAAGGGCATGCCGCACCTGCGGTTCAACCACCGTGCAGCAGAAGTAGTTGGAAAGCAAGGCAGGAGCACGAAAGTCGCGTTTTTGGATGGAAACAAGGAAAAGCACTTGGTGGTGGCCAACGTGCACTTAGTCAAGGCGTAAAAAAACGAGGGCAACAACAGGGAGGAAAGCGGGACGTTGGAAGAGGTATGAAAAAAGCCGCGTATTAAGGTGTCAGGATATGCAGCAAGTCGGCGAGAAGTTTTTGACGGTGGAGGAAGCGAAGGAGCTGCTGGAAAAGCGCCGCAAGGACGCGGAGCTCGGCTACGAACAGCAGAACGCCCTCGACTATCTGGAGAAGTTCGCGAAGCTCTCGAAAAGCGAGGCGGAAAAAATGCGGAAAGAGCTCGAGGCGCTCGGCATCCTCTCGGAAAAACAGGTCGTGTGGCTCGTGAACGTCGCGCCCTCGAAAGAAGAGACCGTAAAGGCGATTTTGGGGCAGGAAAAGCTGGAGCTGGGCACGGAGCAAGTGAAGGAAGTCCTCAAGATTTGCAAGAAGTACGCAAAATAAGGCGCTTTCCATGTTCCGCAAGGAAGAGCACGCGCTCGTATTGGACTTTTTGCCTGCAGGAAAAGCGGGAGAAGCAAGGCAGGAACCCACGGCACAAGTTGTGGGCGACCAGTATTTTACGCTCTTGGAACTCGTCACGAAGCCCGGCATTCGATTGAACGTCATGGATCGCGTGTATATTGGAAAGGGAGTCCGGGACCAAATCGAGCGCATCAAGTGCCGCATTTTATACAACCAGCTTACGGCCTCTTCGCAGCAGCAAGTCGTGGAGGCCGTCCGCCACGTCGTAAAGACGCGGGAAGCCGACTTCGTGAACTTTTTGAACAAAGCAGGGCCGGTGAACATCCGCTTGCACGCCCTCGAACTTTTGCCGAACATCGGGAAAAAGAATTTGGAGGCGCTGCTTGCAGAACGCGAGAAAGGCCTCTTCCAGGACTTCGAGGACATCCGCAACCGCGTGCCGCACTTGGTTCACGTGGAGGAAAGCTTCCTGCAGCGCATCCTTGCAGAGCTCAAGGGCCAGGAGAAATACCACTTGTTCGTCAAGATTCCCCCCAAGGAGGGGGACGAGGGCGAGCGCTACCACCATGACCAGTACGGGGATCGCGGGCGTTACGGAGAGCGGGAACGCGGAGGATACGGCGACCGGGGCTACCGCGGGGAACGGCGCTTTGACCGGCCCAGATACTAGAGTACACGCTTCCTCTTGCTTTTTTAAATTCCCAAGCAATAGCAATGCATGGACGCGAATGAAATCGTGGAAGAAAACCTGCGTCTCATGAAAAGCAAAGCGCGCGGGGGAATGGAGGTGCTTCTTGCAAAGGAAAGCATGGGGGGAACTGCGGGGCGCTTCCAAGGATACTCCTGTGCGGGAGCGAATTTTCATTACGACTCGCAGTCGGGTAGAATCCTTTACTTTGAAAACCTGCAGGACGTCCCGCCAGAAATAAGAAACCGAGGGAGAGAGAGTATCTTCAAAGTTGCCGTGAACATCGCGGCAGCGGCGGAGCGGGCGCGAGCAGGCAAACCTCCGGTGGACGACCTCTACCACATCGTCGAATACGAGCCTCCCTCGGGCATCCATCCAGACGCGCAGGAAATCTTACGGCGGACCGTCTCGGAATACAACCGGCGCTTCGGATTTCTTCGTGGTTGAAGCGGAAAACGCGCCACCATAGTGAACGAGCGGCGCGCCGGAGGGAGGCCGCCCAGGAGCGAATTGCCGCTACAATAAAATTGTAGGAGGCTACGTCTGCACCTAGTGTGTTCCACTGCGCCACGAGTTCCGCCATTCCCCTAGTTTTCCAACGGCATTTCGTCATTGGAAGCGAGGCCGGTAGCTATTTAATATCTTTTTGGTATCTTTTAGTGGGCGAGGCAAGGATGGAGATGGTGGTGAGAATGGAGGGAGTCGTGGAAAACGTGTTGAACACGCTCGTGAAGAAGGGCTACTATAAGACCAAGTCGGAAGCGCTGCGCGCCGGAATCTTGGAGCTCGGCAAGGAGTACGCGCTTATCGGCAGCGAAAACGAGTTAGCGGCCAGAAAAATCGGGCGAATGGAAGCTGAGGCGGCAGCCGGGAGGAAAAAATTCACTCCGTTGGAGGAAGTGTTAAAGGAAGCGAGAAAGAAATCGAGAAAAGAATCTGCAAAACCTCACCTTTAAATTCGCGCGCTGCTTCTTCGCTGCTGAAAGCACCATGCCCATGCAGTTCAAGGTCCGCATCTTCGAGGTCGAACAGGGCCAGAACGAGATTGTCTTGAACGAGGAGAGTGGAGCCGCCTTGGGCATCAACCACTTCGACCGCGTGTCCGTGCGCTCGCATTCCAGGAAAGCGATGGCTATCGCGGACTTTTCCCATGAACTCATACGGTCGCACGAAATCGGCGTGTTTGAAGAGGTCGCCAACCAGTTGCAGGTAAAGAACGGGGACTGGGTGTTCGTGGAGCCCGTGCACCGCCCGGAAAGCCTCGAGTACATCAAGAAGAAGCTAGACGGCAGGACGTTGACGGGAAGCGAAATCGGCACCATCATCGGGGACCTGATGCAGGAAACGCTTTCCTCTACAGAACTGGCGGCCTTCATTTCCGCCATCTACACGAAAGGCATGAGCGTGGAGGAAACCGCGGAGCTCACAAACGCCATCTGCGAGAGCGGCGACGTATTGAATTTCGGGCAGCAGCTCGTCGTCAGCACGCACAGCATCGGAGGCGTTGCAGGAGACCGCACCAGCATGATCGTAGTCCCCATCCTTGCCTCGCTGGGGCTGAAAATCCCGAAGACGGCGAGCCGCGCCATCTCTTCCGCGAGCGGAACGGCGGACGCCATGGAAGTGCTGACGAACGTCACGCTGGACCTCCAGCAAATCAAGCGCGTCGTGGATAAGACAAACGGGTGTTTGGTGTGGGGAGGCGCGGTCCGCCTGGCTTCCGCTGACGATAAACTCATCCGCATCAGGAATCCCTTGCACTTGGACCCCAAGCCCTTGCTGTTGAGCAGCATTCTCGCAAAAAAGAAGGCGGAAGGCGCCAAATACGTGATTATCGACATCCCCGTAGGGTCAGGAGCGAAGATCGAGGACGTGGAGGAAGGCAAGGCCCTGGCAAGAGATTTCGAGAACTTGGGCGCGCACTTGGGCATCAAGGTGCAGTGCCTCATTTCGGATGGCAGCGAGCCGCTGACGCACGCTATAGGCTCCGCCTTGGAGGCCAAGCTGGTGCTGGAGACGCTGGAAGAAAAGCGCATGAACCTCTTGCTGGAAAAATCGTGCTTGATGGCGGGGGTGATGCTCCATCTGGTGAAAGGGGTCAGCAAGGAAGAGGGCTATCGCATGGCGTTGCAGCAAGTGCATTCGGGGGCGGCGCTGGAGAAGCTGCAGCAAATCATCGTGGAGCAGGGAGGCAAGCGCGTCACTTCGAAAGACGTCAAGACGGGAAGGCTGCACGCTGTCCTGAAGGCGAGGGAGAGGGGAAAGATTTCGCACGTGGACAACCGCGCCGTCTCGCAATTGTGCCGCATGCTCGGAGCCCCCCAGGATAAGGGCGCGGGCGTTTTGCTGAAAGCGGCGAAAGGCCAGCACGTGGAGAAAGGGCAGGAGCTCGCGGTACTCGTTTCCAACAGCAAGGAAAAACTCGCATACGCCTTGCAGCAGACGGAGAACCTGCCGCTCGTCCAAGTGCAGCGCATCATTATCGACGTCGTATGAAGGAAAAACGAGAAGACGAAAAAGGGGTGAAAAGGCCCTGGGTAGAAACAGATGACAAAAACCCCTCCGCAACGACTCGCTTCTGAAAAGGAAACCATGCGCCTGCTGCAGAAGTACGGCATTCCCCACGTGAAGGAAAGGCGGGCAAAGGGTTGGACGGAGTTGCTGCAGGCCTCGAAAAAACTGAAGCCGCCCTGGGTGCTCAAAATCATTTCCGCGCAAGCCACGCACAAGACGGACAAGGGCCTTGTGA
>SBBD01000119.1 GCA_005239845.1 archaeon
CTGGAGTCCAAGCCCTTCATGCTCTACGCGCTCGAGGAAGGCTATGCCAACCACTCGGAAGTGGCGAGGCTGATGGGCAACGAGCTCAAGCAACACGGAATCCGTGCGAGCGGGGAAGCCCTGCGTGCCGCCGTCAGGCGTTTCGCTTCCCAGCGCAGCACATCCTCCGCGAAACGCGAGGAATCCGTGCGCCGCCTCCTCCGCAAGGCCAAGCTCGAACTCAAGACCAAGCTGGCCGTTGTCGTGCTTTCTCCGATGGCTGTGGTTCCATCACTTCCTTGGACTTCCTCGGTGTACGGCCCAAGCGGCACCACGCTCGTTTTGCCGGAAGAGGACTTGCCTTCCTTGTACAAAAAAGTCCGTTCGGAGGAAATTTTATTCGAGAAAAAGGACTTGGCGGCCCTTGTCGTCGTCAGTCCCGAAAATATTGAAGTCGTCCCCGGAGTCGTGGCCTTCCTTTCGAGCACGCTGGCAGAGAACGGCATCAACCTGCGCGAATTCTTGAGCAGCTACCGCGACACCGTGCTCGTCGTGGAGCGAGCGGACGCGTTGAAGGCGTTTTCTCTCCTGGACCGGCTACTGCATTGAAGGGGCTATTCATCCGTTTTTCCGCTTTACCCTTTGCAGCCTGCTTTCCTGCCTGTTCCTAGATTGCTTTTCGGCTTGTTAACAAAATCGCATACCTATTTATATGCCGGTAAAATAACGGATGTGGGTGATTTGCGTGAAGACGTTCTTTACTGCATGGCTTGCCGTTCTGCTCTTTTCTTCTCTTGCCTTCGCTCTGTCCGTTGCCCCGGATTATTATTATCCATACGGCCAGACGCAGCAGCAGGCCGCCTACTACCAAGTGTTCCTGGATGATGGTGGAAGAGCGTTCGTGCTAGCCACCATTGACTTGCTGCACTACAACGACCAGCCCCTCAACGAGTTCACGCTCACGTTTCCCGATTCACTCACGGACGTAAAGTACGCCATGCAGTACTCGCAAAGCTACGGGCAAATGCGTTTGATAGAAGTGCAAAAAATTTCGGACAATACATACAAAATCCTGCTGGAGGAAGCCGTGCAAAAACAGCAGGCGTCCACCGTTGTGATCTATTACCGTTCCCTGGGCTACGTTTCGAAAGGCTGGCTTACCTATGATTTTGATTTCCGCACCATTTCTTTCCCTTTTGACATCCAATACTCGCGCGTCGCCGTTTCCGTGGATTCCGAGTTCCATGTGAAGGGACAGGAGACGCGCACGGATTATGGGTACATGTTCGGTGTTCTGGGGAGCAGTGCCTTTGTCTCCCAAAAGGGAATGGTTGCCAACGCCCCCGAATACGCCGGAGAGCGCTCAAAAATAGCCGATTTCGCGCAGCGGGTGCGCTACGCTCCCGGGTACGTGAGGGACAAGCAAATGCTGGAAGCTGGAGACGTGTTCCACGTGACGGGCTCGTACGCGAAAGACTCGTGGCGCTTTTATGTCGGGGAAGCCGTCATCGTGATCCTTATCCTCGTCATACTCGGGTATTTGGCAAAACAATATGTCGCTCCAAAAATCTCTGCGGCCTTGGATTCCATGGGCGCCTCGGCTGGCGCCGCTGCAAAATCCTCTAAAGCTAGAGTAGAAGAAGGCTTGAACTTCGGCAGGGCGGCCACGCTGGGCATGATCTCTGCCTTCCTGTTGGCCATCCTCATCAATGTGCTGTTCATCCTCTTCTTCTTGTGGAGCCAATTCATGGAAAGTCGCATATACTTCGGCGGAGGCAACCTCTTTTTCCTTCTTGCAATCGCAATTGGATTGCTGGGCTTCTTCGCGGTGCTCGTGCTCGCGGGGAACCGGTTCGGGTGGGGAGAAGGCATTGTAGCTGCGCTCACGTACTTCGGGTTCTCCATCCTTGTTGTGCCCTTCTCCTTCATGATCACCATGCTCGTACTTTCCATGATGGGAGGACGTTACGGTATGATATATTGAATTGAGGCCTGCAGAATAAGGAGGGGACGGAAGGCTTGCCTCCTAAGATGATTGTTCCAAACTCTACAGGCCAACCCGTATTTCCTTCAGCCGGTGCCGCACCCTTCTTCGAGAGGAAGGGGGACGTTGCGTTCGGGGCATTTGTTGGAGTAGATGCAGGCGTCGTTCGTTACTTGCCCGTATTGCGCCTTCACGTCCTCCTTGTCTGGCCCATAGCTGATTAGGACGCGGTCCAAATCCCTCACGGGAAATGCATCGAACTCATAGTTCTTCTCGCCGTTCACGAAAAACTTGAGCGAGTTGTTCCCCTCGTCGCAGTACCTTTCCTTTGTATCCAAGATGAAGCACGTGGCGTTGAACTTGATTCCCAGGCTCCAGAAGAAGTCGCCCCAGGAAACGTTTTCCCGGTGCACGTGCGCCACTTCCCCGTTCCCATTATGCAAGTGCGCAATGTCTTTCAACGACGCCGTTTTTTGAGTAGGGCCGCAGGACGCCTTCGTCATGTACTTCTCTTGAGAAAAATTGTGCGGCTTTCCCAGCAAGAACACTTTGAAGTCCGCGTGCTCGTGAAAGGCGGGAGGAACTGTTTTAAGGACTCCGGAATACTGCAGCGCGAAATACAGAACCACCACTGCCAGCATCGCCAAGAGGACCCCGCCGGCAATCTTGGCCAACTTTTTTCGTTCTATCTTGGAATCCTCTCTCCCCGGTCCAGACATGGAAGCTGGAGCCGGTGGCGTTGCCGGTTTTGCTTCCGTCTTGGTTTCCCCTGCCATCGGTTTCCCTCCCTTAGTTATTGTCTGCCTCCGTACTTCTTATGGATTTCCTCGAGTTTCTTGTCCGTGCGCTTCTCCGCCTCCAAGCGCTCCAAGCCCACGCCCTCCAGGTGGATGAATTTCATGGCCTCCGCAATCGCGGGATGAACGCTCCGAATTTCCGAATGCATTTTCCGCGCGACCCTCCTATAATCCGGGTGGCCTTGGGGCATGCTCCGCAATTCAATGAGATGCACGGCTTCCCGCGCGTTCAACGTCACGTACCACCTCAACCGGTACGCCAGAGGAACAACATACTGCGCCTCAGTAGGATAAAGGGAAACAAGCTGTTCGAAAGTTTCTTTTGCTTGTTGCATGGCTTCATGGTAATCGTTTTGCAGCCCCGCGTCTTCCAGTTCCTTGGGCGTATCATATCCGTGCCGCGTGGAAAGCAGCTGTCTTTCCTGCGTCAGCACGCGGTGCCTCTGCAAATCGCGGTAGGCGCCGAAGTTGGCGCAAAGGTCGAACGTGTAATACGCGTTTTCAAAAGCGCGAGGCATCTTGTGCCTGCGGTTTTCGCGGTGCCTCCAAGCCAGTTGAACCAGCTTCCTGCGACCCGCGCTCCCCATCTGTCGGACGGCATCCCTAATTTCTTGCAGGGACTGGCGGGTGTGGGAATAGAGCAAGGCGGCCACGATTTTCTCCTCCGCCTTCTCGTCAAAATCCGCAAGACTGACTTCAGGGTATGCTGTTTCTGCTTTTTTACCTCGGCCAAGAATCTTTTCCGCTTCCTTCCCCAGCTCTTCCCTCGCCTTCCTCAAATACGCCTGTCCTTTTTTTCCGTACTCGTCGTCCGCCCTTTTCACGAACGCGGGAATCACTTTCCGCAGCTCTTCCTGCATCTTCCGGGCCACGCTCCGCACTTCCTGCAATTCCGAGGCATACATCTTCATCAGCAAATACTCGAAGGCGCGGCCGTTTCCGTACATGCCCATATTCGTCAGCGTAGCGGCAGGTAAAAGTCCTCTCAATATGTCGCACGTCTTCGCCCGCAAGGAAGCGGCATACGCCCGGTCGCTCACGCCTTCTTCCCTCGCAAACTTTTCCTGCAAGTATTTGGACAATGGCGCAATCATCTTGGAATACCTATCGAACAACACATCGCACGCCTCCTCGTACGCTTCCGCAAAACGGGACTGCATCAGCACGGGCTCCCTATAGTACTTGTACTTTCCGTCCTCTTTCTCGTGGAAATAGACGTACCTCGTGCTTTTTTCCAACGGGGAAAGCCCGATTCTCGAGTCTTCCAACACTTTCGTGGCGATGTTCGAAACCTCTTCGATGGCCAGGTGCGCTCCGCCTAGCTCTGCCACGGAATCGTCGCCGTAGCCCACCAGCACCCGATCATAGAACTCTTCCGCCTTCTGCACGGCAATGATTTGGTCGGAAGCCCCGCTTCCGCCTCCTCCCGCTCCTGCACTCCTTCCCGAAGCCGAAGGCCCCCCCGCATCCGCTTTCCCCGACGCTTCCTTGCCGCCACTCCATGCCACGATGTGCTTGAACCCGCTTTCCTTGTCCAGAATGAACTCATCCAGCAGCACTCTCCTCAAACTCTTCATGCTCCGGCTATACCTGGAAAAGAGAGCGCCCCTGACGACTTCCGGCAAGTTGCGCAAGGCAAAAACGGGCTGGTCCAAATTCGTGACGAACGGCTTCAGGATGCGGCGCTCTTCCTCCGTAAACGTTTCTGTCATGGCGAGAACTCAAGAGGCTCTGTTTTTTATAAGGCTTGCCTGCCTTGCGCCAATCGAACGCTTTTTAAATCCGCTTTCTGCTCAGGCTAGCGAAGTAAAGCTAATGAGGTGGAATCCCCCTATGGTAACTGGCCGGTGCATGAAGGAAAAGAAGGACCGCGAGATGAAGAACACGAAGGAAGTCGTCATGAAGAACGGCATGAAGGCCTTGAAGGGCGCGTGCGCCGTCTGCGGCACGTCCATGTTCAAGATCGTGGGGAAGGCTTGAGCTTCTTCTGGCCTTTCTTTGTTTTTTCTATTTTCTTCTTTTCTTACCTGTGGCGGGGCCCCCCCTTGCTCCCGCTAATGGTTTATTTTTCCTAATGGAACACCGGAGCGAGGGCAAGTGGTTTCGCTATTTATTGATGGCTACGCTTGTTCCCACTTTCTGCGCTTGGGAATCGAAGTCCAGCACGTCTTGCAGATGACGAGGCGGCGCGTCTTCTCTGCAGACTTCGAGCTCTTCTGGCACGCCCGACAGACTTGAAGACCGCAGGAAAAGCATTGTTCCAAATAGTGGGCGTCCTTGCTGCAGCGCTCGCATTTGGTTACCATATACTGTGTTCACTTCCTTGCCGTTCGCATTTCGTTGCCATTTCACTTGATTACGTATTCTGTTGCCTATGGTCTTTCCCAGCTTGCATGAATGGATGGCTGCGTATCCCTACTTGTCGTTAGCTGAACAGCATCAGCAGTTGGTTCTGCACGACGTCTTTTTTAAGGCTTTTGCAGCTATTCCCTTTGGAAAAAGAGGGGCGTTTGTTTTACAGCATACGGGAAGGATTGGTTTTTTCCTTACATGGTTTAAGGAAACCGAGGAAGGGGGCACCTATGCCTTGCACGGTATTAGTAGGGACACAGTTCGGGGACGAAGGCAAAGGAAAGATTGTGGACGCCTTGACGCCAGATTACGATTGCGTCGTGCGCTTCAATGGAGGAGCCAACGCCGGGCACACGGTGACCATTGGAAAGGAAACCTTCAAGTTACACTTATTGCCTTCCGCCATTCTTCATGCGCGCACGCGCTGTCTTATTGCTCCAGGAGTAGCTGTGGACCCGCAAGCCTTGGTGGAGGAAATCGGCCTTCTAGGACGCCAAGGAGTCCGCGTGACTCCCAAACACTTTGGCGTAGACTATCGGTGCCCGCTCGTGATGCCTTGGCACAAGGAACTGGACGCGGCAAGGGAACACCGGGCAGCGCAACAAATCGGCACCACTCGGAAAGGCATTGGCCCGGCGTATGAAGAGCAGGCGGCGAGAACGGGATTGCGTTTCGAAGACTTGCTGGATGAAAAAAGGCTTCGGCAGAAATTCCACGAGTCCTACGCGAGGAATGCCGAGGTATTTTCCGCGGTTTATGGAGTGCAACTTCCTTCGGAAGAGGAACTGCTCGAGGAATGCGTTGGATACGCCAAAGCCTTGTCCTTGTTTGCCTGCGATGCTTCCAAGGAATTGAGCCAAGCCCTTGCCAAAAAGCATTCCGTACTGTTTGAGGGGGCCCAAGGCACTTTTCTGGACAACCGGTATGGCACGTACCCCTTCGTGACGGCTTCCCCTTGCCTTTCTTCGGCCGCCCCCCTTGCTTCAGGCCTTCCACCGTATTCCATTTCCAGAGTGGAAGGCGTGGTCAAGGCGTATACGACGAGGGTAGGGAACGGGCCGTTTCCTTCCGAGCTTTCCGGCACGCTAGAAAACCATTTGCGCGAAAAGGGAGGAGAATACGGGACTACGACGGGAAGAGCAAGGCGCGTGGGCTGGTTGGACATGTGCCTGTTGAGATACGCCGCTCGAGTCAACGGCCTGCACGGCTTCCATTTGACGAAATTGGACGTGTTGCAAGGCCTTCCCGAAATTAAGGTGGTTACGCACTATCAACTGAAAGGAAAGAAGCTGCAGGAATTTCCCGCGAACTCGAATGATTTGGAAGCCACGAAACCAGTCTATCAGTCCTTTGAGCGTTTTGAATTGCCTAAGACGCTGCCCAAGAA
>SBBD01000162.1 GCA_005239845.1 archaeon
GGGGCCAGGACTGGACCTCGTATTCAACAGAGTGCCACTCGGGAACCAAGTGCTTCAAGGCCACGTACGGCAACTGGTGGGCAAACCAGAACGTCAAGCTCGAGCCCAACACAGCGTACACGTTTTCCATTTGGGAAAAGAACGGCAACCACGCCAGCGGAGTAGGAATCGCGCTCATTGAAACGGTGCAGAAGTACGCGCCCGAACGCGGGGGGACGTGGATTCAGTACCTGCGCTCCTACTTGCCGCCGTGCTTCAACGACGGCGCTCCGGAAAACGGGTGGCAGAAGAGGACATGCGTCTTCAACCCTACCACAATAATGGCAGGAATGGGCGCACCCTACAACGACCCGCTTACCAGCCCCGACGACCCCCGACTCAACGTGAACATCTACCTTTACGTTGGGACGGACTGCATCAACTATTGCAGCGCAGGAAGGTGTTCGTTCACCGGCACGGCGTGCACAACAACGGATAATTGCCAGAACGACAACTCCATTTGGGAAACCTACTGCAAGCCCCGGTATGACTTGTTCGATGACATTTCCCTGGAAGGAAGCAACACGACTTATTCCTACGATGCCTTGAACCGCCTTACGCAAGTCAACTACCCCGGGGCGTGGGAAGACGTTTCGTATACGTACGATTCGTGTACGAACGGAATAGGAAAACTGTGCTCGGTGACGGACGCTTCAGGAACCACTTCGTACACCTATGACTCGAGGGGAAGGCTAGCCTCCACTACAAAAACGATGGACGGACAAACGTATACGACGAGTTACGCGTACACGGAAGGAAACGAGGTAAAAACCATTACCTACCCGCAAGGCGCGGGAATGGCCACGTACAAGTACAACAACTTCGGGCAACTCGTGGGAATAGAGGATGGCAACAGGCTGGCCACGTTGGCCTATAATCCAACGACCACCATCCAAAACATCCAGTTCGGGCCAACCGGTTCTCCGACCGCAACAACCACGTTTACGTACACGGCGAGGGATTTAGTGGAGACGACAAGCGTCGTTTCAGGAGCAGCGGGAAGCTTGTACCAGCACGCCTACAAGTACGACGTGGCAGGCAACCTAGAGTATGTGCGGCAAGGGCTCAACCCGAACTCGGGAACGGTGCTGGCCCAGTACGGGTATGATGCCGTGCACCGCCTCGTCAGCAACCCCGTCTCGGAAACGGGGAAGGCGTTCACGTTCGTTTATGACAGGGCAGGAAACCGCCAGCAGGAAACCCAAGCAGGAACCGGAGTGGCTTCTAAAACGTTTGCGTATGAGTTTGAGAGTGGAGGCGCTTCGCAGAAGCTGAGGCAAGTGCAGTCCGTCATGGCTGCAGGAGGCACGAAGACCACGAATCTGGCGCACGACAAGCGCGGGAACCTGGCGTACAAGACGTGTGGAGGAGAACCTGACTGCGTTTCCGCCTCCTTCGAGTACAACCCGGAAAACCTCCTCATTAAGGCGAGTCTGTTGAACGGGAACGTGGAACATTACGTGTACGATTATTCGGGTGTGCGCGTGCGCAAGGACGTGAAGAACGCGGCAGGAAAAACGCTGAGCGTGACGCATTACGTGTACGACCTTGCCGGAAACCTGATTTTGGAGAACGCGTTCACGCTTCCTCCGTCTACAGGGCAGCCCTGCTACCTCAACAAGGGCACGCGGCGAACATTCTGCACCTAAGAGAAGAAAACGATTTTCCAACAAAAAAGCTATTCTTCTTTTGGAGCGTGCAGTTCCTTCGAGGGCGGAGTTATTTCGTGGGGAGGCTGTTTTTTCCACCGGTAGAAAGCGAATGCCAGGACCGCGGACAGCAAGAGGACGAGCACCAAGCCGGCAAAAGGCCATTGCGAAACGTCCGCCTTCACCTTGCCTTGCGCAATCGTTTCCAGGATTTGCTCTTTGGCTTGCGTCAGCAGCTTCAAGGCGTCCTGCGTCTTCCCTTGCTGTTCGAGCTTTTCCGCCTCCACCAGCACGTTTTGCACGTCCTCCTTTTCCTCTTCCGAGAGCTCGGGAAGCAAGGCTTCCACTTCGTCCTTGACGCGGACGAACTCGAAAGAAGGCAAGGAAGGCGTTTCCGAAATCAAGGAGGAGGGGGAAGGAGCGCGCGGGAGGGCAGGGCCCGAGCTTCCGCCGCCTGAAACGCTTCCACTGGAAGAGCCGGAAGAAGAACTGCCTGCACCTGAACTGGAAGGAGGCGAATAGGAGGGCGGCGTGGGAGCGGCCAGCGTGGAAAAGTTGCGTTCGCTGGAGTTCGTGCAGTTCAGGCCGTTGCAGCTTTCCAGGAAATAGAAGTACAACGCCTCGGAAAGCAAGCCGGCAAGGGAGAGGGAGTGCCGCGTCACGTTTTCGGGAGAGGAAACGGCGGCATTGAAGAAAGCGTCGTAGGAAGCGTTCGAGGCATTGGCTTCGGAAGCATTCGATTCGGAGGCGTTGGCGGAAACGGGGAAGGCTTGGCCGTAGAAGACAGCAGACGTGGAAGGCAAGTCAGTTTCCCACGAGACAGTGGCGGAGTCAACGGACGCTTCGATTGAAATGCTTTCCTCGTGGATTGCGGGGGGAACGCCCCACGGCGCCGGCGTCGGGGAAGGAGAAATTGAAGGAGTAGAAGTTGGCGTGCTGGTAGGCGATGGTAAGGGAGTAGGCGTGCTTGTGGGAGTTGGCGTGCCGGTAGGAGAAGGCGTACTCGCCGGTGAGGAGGAGGGCGTAATCGTAGGAGTGGATGTTGGCGTACTCGTTGGCGTCGGAACAGGTGTGCTTGTTGGGGTTGGCGTGCCCGTAGGCGTGGCAGTAGGAGTCGGAGAAGGAGACGCAGTCGGAGTGCTGGTAGGAGTAGGAGAACTGGTTGGTGCTGGAGTGGGGCTGGGCGTGGGCGTCGCTGAA
>SBBD01000180.1 GCA_005239845.1 archaeon
GGAAGCACGGGCTACATCTTGAGGAAGTATTCCTTCAACGAGAACCCGTGGGGCTTTGACGGCGCCACCATCGTTTCGGGAACGAGCGTCTGCTTCACGAACCCGTTGAACTTGGGGGACTGGTGCGAAAATGCGGCAGAGTATGGGGTCGCAAAACTCGGGGTGTTTTTGCCGGACGAGGCGGACGGCTTCATCGGATTCCCGTATGAGACGGCGTATTACAGCCAGGCGGGACAACTCGTGAAAAAAGAGGAATTGTTCGAGAGCGATGCCAGCGGAGGGTTCCCGTGGAGCAAGGTGCTGGATTATTCGTACGCGAAAGTGGAAGGAAACCCCGTGTTTACTTCCCGGGTGCATTTGCCGGCGAGAAGCAAAAGCACGCTCTACGATCCCGCGGACGTTTCCAAGAAGATATCTATGCTGACGACGTACACGTATGCGGACAAGGGACCCATTCTTGTGGGAGCGGAGACGCTGGCGTTGCACGCCATTCTGGAAACAGCGAGGAGCACATGCAAAGTCAATGACAGCAACGTTTGCGTGGGAACCGCGAAAAGCACGAGCACGACGTACGCGTTCGATGATGCGACGCTGAGTGCCAGCTTGCGCAGCAAGCTGAAGGAAAAGTTCATGGTGTCCGTTCCGTCGCAGGTGGTGACGCCGGAGAAGACCGTGAGGACGACGTACAAGATATTGGCGGAGTGAAAAGGGAAAAGAATGGCCGGAAAGCAGCAGAGCACTTGGTTTTTCCTATTGTTTTTGGCGATGGGGGTAATCCTAGTGCTTTCTGCTGAGGTCTCCGCGGTTTCAATCCCCTACTGCGTGGAAGCGGATGACACTGTGGTGCTGCAGGGAGCGCACGAAATCGTCAATGGAAAATACACGGGCAGATACTGCGACAAGCAGTTTCTGGAAGGCGCTCAGTTCGTTTATAACTGCTATAACCCGCCCAATCCCTCCTTTTGCCCTACTTCGCCAGCCTATAGTTGCAGTGCAGGCGGAAGTTACGATATAGTTAGGATGACTTGCCACCGGGGCTCTGGCGCAAGCACTGCATATTGCGTGGGTCGGTACGCCCAAGAAATCCAAGTCTCGGCAACGAACACTCGTGTGTGGGAGACTATCCCAGCAGGGTATCCCGGCACCGGTCAGTTCACAGGGGATAGTTGCGAATATAGGTACGCTAGCGGGCCAAAGGCGAATATGAATCCGGGAAACTGCGATGCGGTGCACTGCCCCACAAATCTCTATGGTGCTTCCTGGGTGTGCCAAGATGTTGACCCTACAGCTTCGAGTTGGAACGTATGCGTGCCTAGCTCATGTCCTACAGGAGCCGGAAAAATAGACCAAGACAATGATGGCTACGGTAGAGTTGCACATTCGCCGTGCGCCAGCGGTCTTCAGTTGGACTGCAATGATAACAATCCTAACATAAACCCTGGCAGGACGGAAATTTCTGGCAACGGAGTTGATGAAAATTGCGATGGAAGCGATGGTGTCTGCACTCCTGGCAGTTCATGCACAACTGCTGAAGGATGCGCTGGAACATGTAGTTCCGATGGCCTTGCTTGCAATGATAATCCGGGGGACACTTGCCCTTGCACGGACTCGTGGAACAACTGCGGGGCTTGGAGCGCGTGCACCGCAGGCGGCACTTCCACGAGGACGTGCAGCTACACGGGCACGTGTTCGCCGCCTAAGGCCCCCAAAACGGAGACGAGGCAGTGCATTGGCGGATTTTTGGAGAGGGTGGTGCCTGCCACGGTGGAAGTGCAGGAAGGCGCCCGGTGGATTGCCACGACGTACAACGACTACAATGATTACGGACAGCCGTACAACATCACGGCGCCTCCACGGATTCCAGGGGCTGCAGGAGTGGACGGCATGGGACAAAAAACGGATTACGAATACTTTTCGGATGGCAACATCAAGAAAATAATCTTGCCTCCAACAGGAGGCATCGCGCACATGGCGAGCTATACGTATGATGCGGACTGGAAAGGGCTGGCAAGCGTGGCGGATGAGAACGGCGCGCTGACGCAGTACCAGTACGACGAGTTCGGGAGGCTCTCGAAAGTCTTGTACCCCGGCAACACGAACTGGGCAGACCCCAACGAGGAGTACGCGTATAGTATTTCGAAGAATTCGAACGATTATGTCACAAGCAAGCGGAAGGTGGATGGAGCGGACAACAAGAAGACGTGGACGGAGGCGCTGTACGATGCCCACGGAAGGAACTACAAGACGCTGGACAAAGACAAGGACAATTCCGCCAACAATCTTCAAACCGTGACGGAATACGATGCGGCAGGGAGGAATTACAAGGGATATAAGCCGGTGCTGGCAAGTGCGGCCTTGGGGGCGTACACGCAAACCAGTTATTACGCGGATCCCTTGGCAAGAGTCTCCACGCTAACGAACCCGGACGGCACAAGCTTGCAGACCAGTTACGGAGTGGATACGGCGGGAGGGGCATGGTACACGAAGGTAAGGGACGAGAAAGGCTACTGGAAACTGTCGCTGGAGGACGAGTGGGGCAACGTCGTGAAAGTGAAAGAGAACAGCGCGGATGGCCTGACGTTCAATCATGAAAACAGCTTTTCGTACGACTCGAAAAACAACTTGCTGACGGTCATGGATGCGGAAGCGCACACGGCAAGCTACGAGTATGACGCCTTGAGCCGCCTGAAGAAAATGGCGCATCCGGACGTGGGCACCCTCAGTTACGAGTATGACGATGCAGGCAACGTAATTGAAAAAGGGGTTGTGGAAATGTTGAAGAACCCGGGTTTCTAGTCTGGCAGCGAGGACTGGGGAGAACAAAGCTTTACCGTGGAAACAAGTGGGTGCCGGAGCGGCTTCAAGTGCGGGAGGGCCGTGCATGCAAACTGGGGCATGTCGCAAGGCTTGACGTTCTGGTTTGCCCACCAGTTGCCGTACGTGGCCTTGAAGCACTTGGTTCCCGAGTGGCACTCTGTTGAATACGAGGTCCAGTCCTGGCCCC
>SBBD01000076.1 GCA_005239845.1 archaeon
GATGGAAAGAAAGCGGTCCGCTTGTTTGAAGTCCGCCAGCCCCCTGCCTACCCATTAGTAAACAAGTCCGGCATCTATTTCACGGATAAGTTAAACCTCGCCACACTCAACAAATACCCCGTCAAGACCGGGAGTTCAACTACGGCTCTCAAAACAGCATTGGATGGAGACACCTACCCGTTCATCAGCTCCGCAGACCGCACAGCGATTACAGTGGTATCCTGCGAATTGAACTATCTGGATGTAACCGTGTCTCCTGCAGATCCAAAATATACGATTGCTCCCCTGCCCTCCGACGGGACGGGTTACTGTAGTCCGGCGCTGATAGCAAAGCTGCAGGCCGCCTGGAAGACCGACGTCTACCCGTATGCCGGCTTGTATCTAGATGCCTCCGCTTCCACGGCAACCCTCTACCTCGTCAAGGTTGGAACGGTGACCAAGGCAGGCCCTCCTCCCGTCGTAATCGATTTGCGGGCACAGAGCACCGCTAAATTGAAGGAACTCGTGCGCTTCGTGTTCGATGAACAGTACCCTGTACCTGCCAACCTATTCACGGATTCCTTTAAGGTGACCGGTATTGACGTCACTCGCTTGCGCGTCTCCTACCAAAGCAGCGCTGCCAACGTGAAAGACGTTCCCATCGGCCTGTTCTATGCGCTGAACGGCCTGTAAGGTGGTGGCCTGGCTAAAGCGCTAGCCGCAAGAGACACGAAAAACCCGCTCGTTATTTAAACCACGACCGCTTTTTTTTCTGTGGAAGTGAACTCGC
Organism: archaeon; assembly: GCA_005239845.1. Taxonomy (GTDB): domain Archaea; phylum Micrarchaeota; class Micrarchaeia; order Norongarragalinales; family SBBD01; genus SBBD01. The sequence continues at coordinate 770 of SBBD01000076.1, forward strand.
ATGCCGGAAGCGAAGCGACTGCTCGTCTTGAACGTCGACCGCGACAATGATTTGGGGGAAAAGGCAAAAGTCAAGGGTCCCATCGTCGGACGAAAGGAAAACGTGGAGGCGGCCACCAAGTTCTCGGTAGCGGACCCTACGGACACGGACGGCAACACCATCTTCGAGGCCGTGAAGACGGCGGACGAGTTGCGGAAGGACGGCTATGAGGTGGAAGTGGTCACGATTACGGGGGACTCCGGCTTGGGGTATGCCGCCGACCGGGAAGTCGTGAAACAGTTGGAGAAGGTCATCGAACAGTTCCATCCCGAGGCCTGCATCTTCATTTCCGACGGGGCAAGCGACGACCAAGTCATTCCCCTCATCCAGTCCCGCGTGCGGATCAACCGCGTGCAGAGCGTCGTCGTCAAGCAGACGAAAGAGCTCGAAAAAACCTACTTTGTCCTGCTGGAAAAGCTGAGGGAGCCTCACTTCGCGCGCATCGTCTTCGGCATCCCCGGCCTCCTCCTCATTCTCGCGTTCTTCTTCCAGGAACTCGGCGTGCGCATCTTCATGGGCGTCCTAGGCGCGTACCTGCTGTTCAAAGGCTTCGGCTTCGAGGAACGCATCCTGAACCGCCTGTCCCGTTCGCAGCTTTCTTTCGAGCGCGTTTCCTTCATCTTCTACTTCGCCGCCGCCGTGTTGGGCCTCGTCTCCGTTTCCCTCGCCATTTCGCGTTATTCCACCCTGCAACAGGAAGGCGTCACGAACGTGGCCAAGATGGCCGCGTGGACGCTGAAAGACTTCCTGCTTTTGTTTCCCATCGCCGTACTCCTCGTCCTTGCAGGGCAGTTCGCGGAAATGGCGGGCAAGTACACGGTCGCGCAGAAGTACCAGCTTCCCAGCTTTGCGGTGTCCGCCGTTGCCGTCATCCTGTTGTGGCTGAACGCCAACAACGCGGCCGATTGGGTGATCGGCACCTTGAGCTTCTCGGATTTCTTCCTCTTCCTGCTGTTCAGCATCGTAACCATGTACCTCGTCATTTATCTTGCGAGGCGGTTCAAGCACGGCTACATGGCGCGCATGCAGCTGGAAGGCAAGGAAGTGTACACGGAAGTCGGGGGCTTCATTGGAAAGATTGCTGGCATCAACAAGAAGCAGGAAACGTTTCTCGTGCAGACGAAGAGCGGCCAGAAAATCGACTTCTTCTTCGACCACATCACTCATTTAGGAGACAAGGTCATCATAAGATACTAGCACGCCCCCCGACTTTTTTCCCAACTTTTTCAAATATCTCTTCAGCAATCTCTTTCTTTCCCCTTAATCTACCGTTTCTACTACATTCCACGACCAGCCATTTCCCTTTTTTGGCTTCCTTTGAATACAGGGCGTGTACGTGCTTCAAATACGCCGCATCCTTCTCGTGCAAGTCCTTCTTTCTTCTCCTTTTCCTCAACAGTTTTGCCGATAGTTCAGGCGACAAGTCCAAGAACACCACGGCATCCGCCTGAGGCATCGATTTCTCAAGTTCTTCAAGCCAATCCATAAACCGTGCTCGTTCCTTTTCGCCCTTGATTTTCGCCGCTTGGTACAAATTACTGTAAACATACCTGTCGGCAACAATCCAAGTGTTTGCCTTCAGTTTGCTCTCCATCTCTTTCTTGTGCTGCAGCCTGTCCGCCGCATACAGCATGGCCGGAATCTCTGGAGGCAGCGAATCCTTGTCCCCGAACTTTCCCTGCAAGTATTTTTTGACCAATTTGCCGAACGGAGTGGCGTAGCTGGGAAAAACGGCTAGTTCAACAGGAAAACCGAGCGCTTTCAGTTTCTTTGCCAGTATTTTGGCTTGCGTGTGCTTGCCGCTCGCGTCCACGCCCTCCAAAACGATGAGTTTTCCACGCATACACGTCACATTCATTTCATGGCAATATAAAGCTCAGTACCACCGCCGCCACGGGGATCAGCAAGTTGTCATCGATGTGAAAATCCATGGTTTCCACGATCGCTAATAGGAAAGCGAACACCCCCCCATAAATTCCCAGCAACAGGTATGCTCCTGCCCCGCCGGAAAGGAAGAAGGCCAAAAACCCTTCCCAGCTCTTGCGCGGGTTCCAGAACAGCTTGTGTTTTCCCCACTTCATGCCCGCGAGCGTGCTCAAGGAGTCCGAGACGGCCAGCACGAGGATGCCAGCCAAGGCGAAGGGCAGGCTCTTGGAGAACGTCAGTAAGAACAGGGCCCCCACGGCATACGCGGCCGCCCCCTTTCCTGGAAAATGCGCTTCCTTTCTCTCGAACTTTTCCACGAACCAGTCGAAAATTCCTGTGGGCATCTTCAACAGCTTCGCGTTCAACACCATGAGCCCCACGAGCAACACGACGGTCAACGCCAGTTTCAGGACGGTGACCTCCAGGAACAAGGCCGCGGCCACGATCATCGAGCCGAAAACCAAGTGGAACAACTGCCTTTTTTCCTCCAGCTTCTTGTCCTTTCCGCGGACTTCTTGGC
>SBBD01000146.1 GCA_005239845.1 archaeon
AGGGCGAACAGGAAGAGGATGACGGCGCCAGCCCCGAAAGCGATGAGCTGCCAGTCTTCCGAAGTCTTGGGGGAACGCAGAATGGACTGCGTGGAAGAAGGAATCGGGGTCTCTTGCTCAAAGGAGACGGATACCGGCTGCGTGAGCTCCTGTTTTGGAGTGCGGAGCAGGATGGTGGCGTCCCACGTTTTGCGGTCCTTGACGGGAACGGAGAAGGCGAACGACTGCGCTTCCCCAATGGCGACTTGCAGGGGCCGCACTTCGTGGAACTCGGGGGCGTCCAGCGTCAAGTTGCCGTCTGCAACCGGCGTGTTGCCCGAGTTCTTGACGAGGAAGCGCAGCTGCAATACGCCTTCCGCATAGTCCGTGGAAAGGGAGGAAACTTGAAGGCTCTCTTCGCGGGTCTGCTGGCCTCCCGCGGAAGCCTCCAAGCTTGCGGTGACATTCTTTCCCAGACTAAGCACTTGCAGGGGAAAACGGTAGATGTAGCCCCCTTCAAGCGCCGGAAGCAGGACCTTCCACTGCACCGTCCTTTCCTCGAAGGGCTCCAGGAGGACGAGCTGGTCTTGGCTTACGGCGTTTGGCCCTATAACCGTGACCTCTTTGGGCGCGTTCAAGGAAAGCGGGATGGCCATCTTTTTGGCGCCGTTCCTGACGTTCACGGAAACGGTTTCCAGGGAACGCGAGCCCGCGCGGTATTCCGGCAGCAGGAGCTGCAAGTCGAACAAGTCGGGAAACGGTTGCACGTCCTCCAACTGCACGGAATACGAGCGGGAGAGGGAAATCTTGCTTACGTCAGCATTGAAGCTGCGGATCACGATGTCTTCCTTGATGTCCTGCTGGTCCAATCCCTCGCCGAACTTGGCGTGCGTGGCGTCCAACAGCAATGCTTCGTTGAAGGTGGGGTCCACGGGCACCCAGTACCCGTCCACCAACGCTTCCACGAACGCATGCGCACCCCACTCCTTGCCGCTGTAGACGAACGAGGCGGAGAACTTGGCGGGAATGTTTACGGAGCGCAGCATGGCGATCAGCAAGTGCGAGAACTCGTCGCAGGTGCCCACGCGTTTCTGGAATACCGCGGAAGCGTTTTCGGAAACGGAGAGGTAGGAAGAGTCGTATTGCACGTTGTTGTGCACCCACAAGCTCAAGGCAATGAGCTTGTCCCAATCGTCAGCCATGCCCTGCGTGAGTTGTTTGGCTTGCGTGCGGATTTTTGCAGTCAAGGGAACGTAAGGGCTCTCCTTCAGGTAATAATCGGATTCCCCTTGCAAGGCCTGCTTCAATTCAAAAGGAAAGGAGACCCTGACTTGGGAGACCATGCCGAACGACTGCGACTGTTTTTTCGGGTCGAGGGAGAAGAGGCGGATCTTGTTGCCGTAGCGGTCCGTCTCGAACGAGGAAACCATGGACGGGGTTTCGGAGATGAGCTCTTGTGAAGGATAGCTCTTGAAGGCGAACGTCTTCACCTGGAATTCGGAGACCTGCTGGTTGTTCAAGCTCGCCGTCCAGTTCAACGTGACAAGGACGCGGGCGCTGCCCACCATTTTTGGCTGCACGTCGAGTTCTTGCGCGGAAACAAAAGCCAGGAATGCAATTAGGAGTAACAGCATAGGCAGGCGCATGAGCCAAGAAGGAAAAGCGGCTTTAAATGCTTTGGCAAATGCGGAGGCCGAAAAAAGCATTTTGGCAAACGAGGCAAGGTTTTACGAACCCACGCACGCTTTGCGAGAACGCTCTGCTCCGGAGGCGGTTTACCGAATCCACGCGAGTTTTGCCGCCTCGCCTTGTTCTTCCTCGATGCGCAAGAGGCGATTGTATTTCGCGGTGCGTTCGCTCCTGCAGGGAGCACCGAGTTTGATTTGCCTGCAGTCCAACGCCACGGCGAGGTCCGAAATGAAAGAGTCCTCAGTTTCCCCGGAACGATGAGAGACCATCACGCCCCATTTGTTCTGCAGGGCCAGCTTGGCGGCCTCGAGGCTTTCGCTCAACGTGCCAACCTGATTGACTTTCAAGAGCAAGCAATTGCCCGCTTTTTGTTGGATGGCCTGCTGCAACCGGGAAACATTCGTGACGGTAAGGTCGTCTGCAACGACTTGCAGATTCGGAAATTGTTTTGTAATGGAAGCAAAAGAGGCAAAGTCTTCTTCAAAGAAAGGGTCTTCTATTGAAATTATAGGGAATTTGGAGAGCAGCGAGGTGTAAAAGTCTTGGAGCTGCGAAGAAGAAAGCGTTTGCCCATCAACGAAGTACATGCCTTCCCTAAAGATTGAGGTGGCGGCCACGTCCAAGGCTAGTTTTACTTGGTTGGCGTAACCAGCTTCCTGCACGGCCTTCCACAACGTTTCCAAGGCCTCTTCCGTTTTTTGGAGGGGGGGAGCGAAGCCTCCTTCGTCTCCCACGTTGATTGCGGAGCGTCCCAGCCGCTTTTCCAAGCTCGCTTTCAGGGTCTGGTAAATTTCCACTATGGCGCGGGCGGCTTCTCCGAAGTGCTTGAAGCCGATGGGTACTATCATGAATTCCTGGAAGGCGAGGTCGTTTCCGGCGTGCCTGCTTCCGTTGATGAGGTTGGCGAAAGGAACGGGCAAGGAAAGGGAAGAAGAGCCATACAATTTTTGCAAATAGGCGTACAAGGGAAGGCGTTCGCTGGCTGAAGAGGCACGCGCGGAGGCAAGGGAGACGGCAAGGATGGCGTTCGCCCCCAGTTTTTGTTTGTTGGGAGTGCCATCGAGTTCAAGCAAGAAGGCGTCCAAGGACTTTTGTTCGGCTTCCCTGCCGATGATTTTCGTGGCGATGGCTTTTCGGATGTTGCTTACGGCGTTTAGCACGCCTTTCCCCAGATAGCGTTTTCCCCCGTCACGCAGTTCTTTAGCCTCGTGGGCGCCCGTGCTTGCCCCGCTGGGCACCATGGCCTTGCCGAGGCTTCCGTCCTCCAGAAGTATTTCGCATTCAACGGTAGGGTTGCCGCGCGAGTCTAGTACTTCCCTTGCCTTCACTTCCTTGATGAGAGCCATCTGCAAACGGAGGAATAAAGGTCGAAACCTTAAAAACCAGAACGGGTGCGCTCGAAAAAAAAGGGACTCGGAGGTATTGGGGCGAAGACGCTTCTCGGATGAGTGGAAACGAGGAGGCGAAACCGTTAATAGCAAGAAAAGAGAAAGGACGGACGTATGCAGTCCTTCGCGTCTTTGCAAGAGGCAAGGGAACGGCCCCGTTTTTCGTGGAGCAAATACCCTGGCAAGCGGCCAGCCTTCTGCCCCATCTGTCGCACCCGCGGATGCGCGCACTTGGAGAAGCTGGAGACGGAAATCAAGCTGCAGCAAAGCCTGCACGCAAAAAGAGAAGTGTTCGGCGCCTCGCCCCCTAACTTGTTCGTCGGATATTACGGATATCCCCAAGTGGACGTGGGGCCTCTGGTTGCATTGCAATCGGATGTGGATGCCAGTCTTTTTGACGACCCGGTCTCGTGGTACGGGAAGAGCTTGCAGGAAATCGTGCATTTCCGCAGCCTGCTGGCAAGGGGAAAGCAGCGGCACGCGGTAAGGCACAGCAGCCGCCAACTGGAGGACATGCAAGAGGTAGTGCTTTCCAAGAACACGGTGGATTTGGAAGTGCGATTCAAACGAGAGCTTCATTTTTCAGTCGCGTTCTCGCCCGTGACGCAGCCCATGGGGCCTTCCGCGGAAATGGAAGAGATGCGGATTGCGGGCAACACCGTGATTCCAAGAAAAGTGGACCAGCTCATGGAAGAGAACTTGAAGACGAGGGAAGCCGTTTCCGAGCTGATGAAAAAGGACTTCGACTTTTACTATTTACAGA
>SBBD01000103.1 GCA_005239845.1 archaeon
GTGATGCTGGCCGTCCGTTTTTCCCACGGAACCAAGTCAAAAGGGTGGCTTCCGCTCCTTGCAAAATAGGGGTGGAACAAGGGTTCTTCTGCCGCGATTGCCTCGACCTTCGTCGTGGGTTTTGCCATGCCCTCCACCTCCTCAAGCATACTACATATTGTAGTTATTAATCTTTTGAAACGCAACCCATGCTGTATTTTATACCTATTTATAAATCTATCGTTTTCCAGTCTTTTTTTCATACTTCTGCGTAGCGTGTTCTTATTTTCCCTGCCCCCTTGCGGCAACGTATGGAGCGGCAGGGTTTTTAAAACTGCCCCCGTCTTTTTTCTGAAAACCATGAAGCACCGCCATCAGCGACTCCTCATGGCCGTATCCACGGTGGCCTTTCTGCTGGTGTTAGGCACCGTTTTCTATCATTATTTCCAAGGGTGGGAATGGCTGGACTCGCTGTATTTCACGGCTATGACGCTCACCACGATTGGTTACGGGGACCACGTGCCCACGCTGCCGGTCACCAAGATTTTTACGGTCTTTTTCGCACTCGCCGGCGTAGGCATCGTATTCTACACGATTACCATGGCCGCCACGGAATATGTGGAGCACCGGGTTTCGGAGCGCCGCTCCAAGCGCAAGTAAGCTTTTTCAGACCACCTACTCCTTTTTCCATACCGTAGCCTTTCACATGCTACCGCCTTCTTTCCTGCTGCTCAAAACCCTGCCTACCGTATTTTTCCTAACCCATCAGCATCTTTTCCAGGAACGTCTGCAGTACGAGGAATGTGCCATACAGCACGATCAATAGCATGCCATCCTGTTTCGAGATGTTCTTCTTTCCCCCGGCAAAACCCACGATCAACACGGTTGCAGCTACGGCAAAGCCCCCGCTCACCAACGCTAGCTGCGGATACGCTGGCTGAATGGGTTGAAGGACCGCGACGATTCCTAGGGTGAGCATGCAGTCCGCAAGCACGTTGCCAAAAATGTTGCCGAGCCCGAGTTCGCTGTGTTTCTTCCAAGAGGATTCCACGGCGAACGTGAGTTCGGGAAGGCACGTGCCTACGGCCAGCAACGTGCCCAAAAACACCAACGGAAGGCCGACGCCCTTGCTTACGTTTTCCGCGTTGCCAGCCACCACGTTCCCTGCCAGCAGCAGCACGGCGAGGCTCAGCAGCAGAAGGACGCCTTCCTTCCAAACGTTGGCCTTCGTCTTCAACCGCACTCTTCTCGGAGGACGCAATTTTAGCAAGTATACCGCATAGGTTCCGAAGGCAGCCAACAGGATGAATCCATCCAGCCGTGAGAGCACGCCATCCAACAGCAAGAACACAGGCAGCGCCATGGGCAGCAAAAACCACGCGAGCTGTTGCGCGGTCTTTTTTTCCACTCGGATTCCGTTCCCTGCAAGCGCCACGATGCCCACGACCAGCGTGACATCAGCTACATTGGAGCCCAGCACGACTCCCAACGCCAAGGACGCGTCACCCTGTAGCGCCGAGCTGATGCCGATGGACAATTCCGGAAAGATGGCCACCATGCCCACGAGGATGAAGCTGATGGAGAATTCCGAGACCCCGAAGTGCCTAGCCAGCTTTACGAGCCTGCGGATGGCTTGCTCGGCGCTCTTCGCCAGCACCACCAGTCCGATAACAATCCACGCCAGCTGCAAAAACACCATTCCCTTCCCCTTTTGCGTTTCCCCATCTTTTTCTTGCGTTTTCCTTTCGCATTCTCTGCGTTCCTTCCCTAGCCCCCTTCGTTTTTGTTTGCTTGCGTTGCTTTTGTTTCCCTGTTTTGCAGGCGCTCGTTTTTTAAAACCGCTTTCCCTAGCGAGCTGCGCGTGGAACGCAAGACACTTGAAGATGTACCTTTTTGGTCGGCGTCCAGAGTTGCCTAAAAGTGGTTTTCCCATGCCTGAAGTTTATGATGTTGCTGTAATCGGGGCAGGGCCTGCAGGCGGTTCAACGGCATTGCATTGCGCGAAGAACGGCTTGCGGACGCTTTTGTTGGAGGAGCACGCTGCCGTGGGAGAGCCCGTGCACTGCGGCGAGTGCCTCTCCGGGCTAGCGGTGGACAAATTTTCATGGACGCTGCCCGACGCTGCCGTGGGCTTGCGCGTAAAGGGAATCCGCATCATCTTCCCGAACGGAAAGGCGCCTGTGCTCAACGAACCCGGCTTCGTGTTGGAGAAACACAAGTGGGAGCAATGGATCGCGGAACAGGCCGTGCAGGCGGGCGCGGAACTCAGGCTTTCCAGCAAGGTCACCGAACTCAAACGCAATGGGACTTGGACCCTGAAAACCCCGGACAAGTCCTATGCTTCCCGCCTCACCATTGACGCTTCCGGAGTAGCCGCCATGAGTTCCATGAAGCTCCAACTGAACCCCCGCTTCGATGACGTGATCGGGCTCCAATACGAGATGCTGGACATCCCGAATGACGGCTATATCGACTTCTACATTTGGCCCGAGCTTGCTCCTCATGGCTATCTTTGGATGATTCCCAAGAAGGAAGGACGGGCGAACGTAGGCCTCGTCACCACCGAAAAGAACAAGGCCAAGCCTTTCCTGGAAGAATTCGTCAAGCGGTTGAACTGGCAAAACAAAAAAATTGTCAAAA
>SBBD01000051.1 GCA_005239845.1 archaeon
ATCTGCAGACGACGGATCCACGTTTCTTCTCTAAACGGATTTTCCTCCAGCGGCTAGCACGAGCGGAAAAATCATTCCCAAAACCAAGTGCGCGCTGGAGAAAGCAGAGAGGTAACGCCGTTGTTTGCGACAAGGGGAAATGTTTTTTCCTTTGGAGAGGAAGAAATCGACCCTGCGGTTTGGTACATCGCTATCGGCTCAGGTCATCCTGGCGGTGCAGGAGCCGCCAAGGGTTGGGTTGTTCATCCATTAAAGACCTACGCTAGTTGGGTTCAGAACGTCGCGAGACAGTTCGGTGGCATCTCCTAGACGTGCATGGCCGTCTGAGGGCAAGGTTCTCTAAGTACGAGAGGAACGGGGAACCGGCGCCTCTGGTGTTGCAGCTGTCTTCCAAGGCAAGCTGCGTAGCTACGCGCTAACGGATAAGTCCTGAAGGCATCTAAGGACGAAGCCGTTCCTAAAACGAGACGGCCTAGGTCAGTCACAGCAGATGACGTTGATAGGGCGGGCGTGTAAGCCACGAGCGCAAGCGAGTGGTGAGCGAACCGCTACTAACGACCGTATCCTCAAACTTCCCCAAAGTGGATTCGATGCAGTAGCGTGAAACGATTAGGGAACGTATTGGGGACCACTAAACATAGAACAAATACCTATCTTGCTTGTCAAATTTCCGCGCTTCCACGCGCACCTTTATTTTTGAAAAGCGAGCGGCAGCTTTGTCCTTGGGAGAAAAACAATATTAAACAAGGGAATGCATTGGATTCTGTATGGGAACCGCAACGTCAAGGGGATTGCCGAACAGAATAGTGGTTAGATTCGAGCATTTGCCTGCAAGAGTACAGCAAGTCATCGGGACAGGAAAGTTGGAAAACGTGGCGGGGGAATGGCTGCCGCTCTTTGGTCAAAAGCCGTCCATTCAGGGCGCTCGAAAATTGAAAGCGATTGATGGAACTTTGGCAGCAATGTCCGGAAGTGTTGTTGCAAACACGCTCCTCAACCAAGCTACTGGAAAAGCAATTTCGCTTGAAGAAGCAATCGGAGGCGGCACCACGTTTGGTTTTTTCGCAAGGGGGAGAGGAGTACAAAACACGCTGATGAAAATTGCCCACAAGGAACTGCTCGACGCTATGAGATTTTTTGGTGCCATAAATCCTAACCACGAAGTAGCCTATCCGAAAAATTGGATTAATCCAGCAGACATTGCACGAACACATCCGATCGTTTACGTTAACCGGAAGGGGGACTTAGTTTTTCTAAAAAACAGTCGCGCAGAGTATTACCGGTTCAAGTACCAGCAAAAGTTTGGCCGATCCATGTGGCGTTGGCGCGGGTATCTTGCACCTCCGGCCGCCCCAGAAAAAGTAAAGGATTGGGCGAAAGCCCAATTGGAGAAAGTTGGAAGGAAGCTGAATGAATACGTTCCTCGACCTGCGCCGGTGCCAGTACCTGTAAGAGCGTTCAGAAAGGGCAGGAGGTGAGCAAACTTGTTCATGAAAAAACGGGACGGCCACCGGAGCGAGACAAAGCGGCAGACTGACCCTGTGGAGGAATCCGTCATCAAGGGCATGCTTTTAGGGCTGGCGCTCGTGGGGCTCTTGTTGTTCTACTTCACGGCCGTGAAGACGTCCGAGGAAAAGTTTTCACAAATCTACTTGGACGACGTGAAGGAACAGAACGCGTTGCAGGGACAGCCGTTCGACTTCAGCTTCACGATAGAGAACCTCGAGGGAAGGGAAGCCGTTTACGAGTATCAAGTGCTTTTAGGGGAGAAACAAGTGGAAGGGCGGAAGCTGATTGTGGAAGACGGAGCGTCTTTCGTTGTGGCCGCTCGCTTGCCTCCGCTCGCTTATGGGGAGCACCGCGTGAAAGTGCTCGTGCACACGGATGGGAAAAAGGAGCTGTTGAGCTTGTGGTTTACGTTACAGGCACGCTGATTTTATGAACGCATTCGATGCCATTGCGGGCGAGTGGAACAAATTCAGGACTCACCCCATTAGCTCGCTCTACGTTTTTCTTCCGTACTTGAAGGGCGACGAAACCGTTTTGGACGCGGGGTGCGGGAACGGAAGAAATTTAGTGGAGATTGCGAAACAGTGCAGGCAGGCGTACGGGATTGATGTTTCCAAGAAAATGATTTTGGAGGCCAGAAAGAAAATGGCTGAGAAAAAAACGCGCGCCGTCCTCCTTCCTGCCGACATCCGCAAAATTCCTTTTCCCAATGATTTTTTTGACGTCGTGTTTTGCCTTGCCGTTCTTCATCACCTGAAGCCTTTGCAGCAAAAAAAGGCGTTGAAGGAGATGGAGAGGGTGCTTAAGCCCGGCGGGCGGATGTTGGTAAGCGTGTGGAACAAACGGCACCCGAAGCTCCGGAAACTGGGGAAGGCGAGGAACCGGCAATCCGAACTCATTCCTTGGACAACCAGAGCGGGCAAAGCGGGGGAAAGGTACTACTATTTCTTCGAGAGGAAGGAATTGAGGGAGAAGACGGAAAAAGCCGGTTTTTCTGTAGAGCGCGTGTTCTTCGAGAGGAAGGGGAAAGAAGCAAAGGAGGAAGAGGCGCACAACTTGTGCCTCGTTGGAAGAAGGAAGCAATAAGAGGATAAGGGGGTACAGCAGGACTTAAGCCGGCGAGTTTTGGAAAGGGTATAATAAGCATAATCCGAGCATAGTCGTGAGGGGTTGAATCGATTGACCGAATATTTGCACGAGTTGAAACAGGTCGAGTTCACGGACTTCTGGCTGCAGGCGAAAAGCGAACTCTTCCTGAAGCACTTGCCGCACGCGAATCGCAGGCAGGCGCTCGACTTGGGGGCCGGCACGGGATTGCTTACGTTCAAGCTGGCGGAACGCGGGTGGAGCGTGGACGCCTTGGAGCCGGATGAAGAGGCCGTGGAATGGATAAAACAAAAAGCCAAAGGGAAATCGGGAAAGGTAAAAGTAATTCATGGCACGTTGGAGTCGTTCAAACCAAAGCACGCCTATTCGTTGGTAGTCATGGCGGACGTTTTGGAGCACATAGAAAAGGATGAGGAAGCGCTTCGCAAGATATTCGGATTGTTGGAGGAAGGTGGAACACTGCTGTTGTCGGTACCTGCTCATCCTCGCTTGTGGAACGCGCACGACGAGCACTGTAGGCATTGTCGAAGATACCGGAAGGGAGAGTTGAGGAAAAAGCTGGAGAAGGCCGGGTTTGCGGTGAGGGACGTGAGGTACTGGAATTTGGCGATGGTGCCCTTGGCGTTGCTGAACAAGCTCGTGTACCGTAAGACGTACCCGCACCAAAGCATCAATGCGATGCCGTGGCTCAACCGCCTGCTCAAGGAGTACTACGTGAACGTGGAAAACCAGTTTAAGATGCCGTTCGGCATCAGCTTGTTTGCCGTGGCCGTGAAGTAACGCTGGTTCCGACGTCGCGCAAAAGGGTTTTAAAGCGGTTTTCGCGTAAGAAGTAGGCAGAGCCCCGTCGTCTAGCGGCCTGCTCCTTTTTCTTTAATGCAAGAGAAAGAGAGCCTGCAGAAGGATGAGAGGCTTTGGACCTCTTGACAGCGGTTCGAATCCGCTCGGGGCTATGCATTTTTCAAGGATAAACAGGACAAGTAAGGGAAGGGGATCAGGAACAACCTCAAACTGGGGGGAAACCGTAGGTTGCCCCGCGGTTCGGGTTCTGAATCCGCTCGGGGGTTATAAAGATAAAGGAAAAAATGAAGGAACGGGCATTTCCACACGTGGATGGAAAGGCGCTTACCGTCACGTTTTTCCAGGCATTTTTGGATTAGAAGGGTGTTGTTGAGATGGGCAGAATCAAGGGAAAGAACCTGAAGACCGCGAGCAAGGACTTGCTTCAGCGCGCCGGCGCGCAGTTCAGCGCGGACTTCGCGCACAACAAGCAGGTCCTGAAGGACCTCGGCATCCTGCAAGGCAACCGCATCGAGAGAAACAAGCTCGCCGGCGACCTGACACGGCACAAGAAACAGGAACTCGCCGCGCAAAAACAGGCGGAAGCGGCTTAAAGGACATGGACGTGGAAGCGCGCGTGGAGCTCGCTTGCAGGGCTCCGACGCAAGAAATCGTGGAGAAAGAGGAATTGAAGCGGCTCTTGGAGACGCAGCGCGAGCCCGTGCACTACATCGGCTTCGAAATCTCGGGTTTGCTGCACGCGGGCAGCTTGCTCATGGCCGGCTACAAAATCAACGACTTGAAGAAGGCGGGCTTCAAGACGCAGCTTTTCCTCGCGGACTGGCATACGGTCATCAACGACAAGCTGGAAGGCGACTGGGAACGCGTAAAGAAAGCGTCGGCGTACTATGAGGAGGCGTTCGAGTTTTTCTGTCCCGGAGTGCACATTGTAAGGGGTTCGGAGCTGTATCATGGAAACGACGAATATTGGAGGGATGTCGTGGAGTTCAGCAAGCACTTGACCTTGAAACGGGCGACGCGTTGCTTGACCATCATGGGAAGAAGCGAGGCGGAGGCCGTGCAGCTCGCGCAGTACTTGTACGTGCCCATGCAGGGCGTGGACATCAAGCACTTGAAAGTCGACGTGGCACACGCGGGCATGGACCAGCGCAAAGTGCACATGGCAGCAAGGGAAATCTTCCCGAAGATGAAACGGAAGAAACCCATCGCGTTGCACCATGCCATTTTGTCTTCGCTTGCCCCTCCTGCTTCTAGCGAAGAATACGGAAACAAGATGAGCAAGAGCAAGCCCGGCTCAGCCGTTTTCATTCATGATTCGGCAGAGGAAATCAAACAAAAGCTGCAGAAGGCCTACTGCCCGGAACACGCGGAAGGCAACCCGGTCCTGGATTTGGCGAAATACATTGTTTTTCATGAGGGGAAAGCATTTCGCGTCGAGAGGCCGCAAAAGTTCGGAGGAGAAATCCTTTTCACGAGTTTCGAGGAAGTGCACAAGGCCTACGCGGAAAAGAAATTGCATGCACAGGACTTGAAGAACGCGGTCGCGGAAGCGTTGAACCAGCAGCTGGAACCAGTCCGCAAGCACTTTGAGAACAAAAAGGAATTGCTGCAACCTTTCTTGAAGGAAGAATAGGCAAAGCGTTCTTTGGAGCCACAGTGGAGAGCAGGCGAAGAAGCGGAGAGACGAGGGAAGCAGGCGTATGGAAAGCCTTGGGTTTGCGAAGACACTGAGGCTGCGCACGCTTTCTCCAATAAGAAAAATACTAAAGAAGCTACAGGTTACGCGAGGCGCCCGGAAGCCCAAACACAAGGTGCACGGCAAGCACCTAAAAATCGCGTTTTTCACGGACACGTACTTGCCGAACGTGGACGGCGTGGTCAGCTCCATCCTTTCCTTCCGCAAGGAACTCGAGCGGAGAGGACACGAGGTCAGCGTCTTCGCCTCAGGCTCCAAGAGCGACGAGGAGGAGAACGAGGACCCCCGCGTATTCTTCTTCAACTCCATCCGCTTTCCTCCCTACCCGCAATACAAGATCGCCTTGTTCCCTTTCGGCTCGCGGCAAATCGTGAAAGAGGAAGAGGTGCAACTGGTGCACTCGCACGCCATTGCCAGCATGGGGCTTGCCGCCATGACTACGGCCAAGACGCTGGGGCTACCCCTCGTGGGGACGTTTCACACCATGGCCCCGAAAACCGGGTTCCTGTTCGTGAAGGACGAGATCGGCAGGAGCATTTTTTCCGCCCTCACGTGGAAGGCCATTCAGCAGTTCTACCGGCCGTACGATTTGGTGCTGGCGCCCACGGAGACCGTGAAGGCGCTGCTGCAAGAGAACGGCGTGGAGAATACGAAAGTAGTCCCGAACGGCATTGACATAAAACGCTTTTCCCCGAACCCTCACAGCAAGCTCGTGCGAGAAATGCTGGGAATTAAAGCGGACGAGAAAGTCGTTCTGACGGCAGGAAGAGTAAGCGACGAAAAGAACGTGGACGTTTTCGTAAAAGCGGCAAAACTCGTTCTTGAGAAGGAAAAGGCTAGGTTCATCGTGCAGGGGGACGGCCCCGCAAGAACGAAGTGCGTGAAGCTCGCGCACAAACTGGGGATGGACGGCAAAATCATTTTCACGGGGTTCGTGAAAGAGTTCGAAGTGCCCTTCTTCTACAACGCGTGCGACGTCTTTGCCACGGCGAGCACGTTCGAAACGCAGGGGCTTTCCTTGCTGGAGGTCATGGCGTGCGGGAAAGTGCCCGTGGCCGCGGACGCGCTGGCCATTCCGGAGCTCGTGCACCACGGAAAGAACGGCTTTCTTTTCACGCCGAACAACGAGCGGGACATGGCGGAAAAAATCGTGGAAGCCCTCCGCTTGAGCGAGAAAGAGAAAAAGCGGATGGAGGAAAACGCCCGCAAGACGGCAGTGCAGTTCTCCATCGGGAAGAGCGCGGGCAAGTTACTGAAGGCTTACCGAGAAGTGCTCTAAGTAAAAAAAAAAAGGCTAGTTCAGCAGCCGTCTCAACGGGAAAGGATTTTACGCACGTCTTCACTCTCTTGGGTGTTCTTGAGGAGCACGGAATACGATAGTCTTCAATTGCATGACGCGGGGAAAGCCGTACGCTTTCTTTTCAGCATCCGTCAATTCATGCGTGGAGTAACCCAGTGCTTGCGCCGCTTTTTCAATGTCGCGTTCAATGCCTTGGGCTTGCACGAGGGAAAGGTTGGGATTTCCCATGCGAAGTTCCTTTGCCGTTACGAACAGAAGCGGCTTTTTGCGCGTGGAATAATACCGGAGCACGTGTCCGAGGAGTTCCGACCTCCAGTGCGAGTAGTGGTTGTGAACTTCTGCAGATAAAATCCGGTCTTTCCTTGCAAGGGGAGATGTTCGCATGAGGCGGCGGCTGAAGTTAGCTTGGACGGCTTGCAGGATGACGTGGCTGGACGACTCCAACACGTTCGCAAAACCGACGGCGAACGGCAATACTTGGTTCATGTGACTCGGCATGGAATGCGCTGAAGCCAATGCAAAGTGTTCCGCATGATCGGGCTGGGGAAGGAAGCTGAAAATACGTTGGTGGAAGTAGTCCCGGAGCACGCCATGGCGGTAGCGGCTCTCTTCCGTTCGAACCGGGATCCCTACAACGCCACGCAGCAAAAGGTGTCCAACAGAATAGGTCGCACCCTTGCTTCTGGACTGGAGGACAGGACCTGCATGCAGGGGCTCGAAAGTTTCATGCTCCATCCAAGGCAAGGGGAACGCCTTTTTTTCTATGGAGCTTTTGTGGAGGAGGGAAGAAAAAGTGGAAAGAAAGAGTCCGTGGGCGTACCGGTAGTCAACAAGGGAAGCACCTGCCGGAGAGACGATTTGGAGTTCGTGCCGTCGTCCGCCGATGCGTGCTTGGACGCCCCATGCTTGGGCCTTGACGCTGAAGGCGCGCAAATGCGAGGCCAGTTTCTGGGAAGTTAGAGGGCGGTAGAACGTGATGTTCATGAAAGACGTAATGCAAAACAAGGAATAAAAGCCTCGTTTTTGCCTGTTTCAAGAAGGTTAAAAAACGCTGTTTGCCAAAATAGTGTCTGCTGCCCTGGTAGCCCAGGACCCCTCTAGGGGGCTCTGCCCCCTACTCAGGATACGCAAAACCCCGCGTTTTGCTATCCGCCTAAACTCGGGGTTTAGTGCGGTCGCCTCTACCCCCCCGCTTTTTAAGGGGGTTTAGCCAAAAAAACGTAGAATATGCCCTGGTAGCTCAGCTGGTTAGAGCGGCTGACTGTTACGTGCGTTATTCTTCTAGCGCGCAGAAATCAGCAGGCCGCAGGTTCGAATCCTGCCCAGGGCGTTATCACATAGTCTTGACTCCCTACTTTTGCACTACCGTGCCAAGTTCAGCATCCTGATGCCACTTTTGGCACTGCAAACCCATCAACCACCTTTGGCGTGTGGCATGGACGCAAACGAGAATAAATAGATTGCCCCGTTTGAAGCGTGACGAGATGGGCGTTGATTTCCTAAGACAATGATTTTTTCACTCGATAAGAATTTTTTAATAGGAAATGAACTCCTTAAGCAAATTTCCCTTGAAATGTATAGGAAAAGAAGACATCAAGCCCACGGCTTGACGCCTAGGCAATGCGTTTGATGAAAATAATGGCGTGAGGAAACCAAGACCACGGCATGGCGTTTAAGTAGGGGACTGGCGTAAAATTGGTTTATGCGAGAAGCGTTGGCCTTACTTCCTGCAACGGCTTCCAACCAAGAAACTCACGCGATACCTATCGCACAATATGTTTTTTTCGGCGTCAGGTTTGAAGTGGAGACCAAGCCGGCCAGCTACCGAAGTCGGTCAGGTTCTTGTGCCAAGTGCCGTCAACACTGATAAGAGATATCCCCCCTCCAGGACGTTGGTAGGCAATCTTGTCGCCTTTGGGAGACCAAGCTGGAGTTGAGCCCTCAACTAGAAAAGTCTCCTCGTTTGCGTCGAGGTCGTAAATGCGTATGCCGTCCCTGGTGAAGGCGATTTTTCGTCCATCTGGTGACCATGACGGTTCCATTCCACTTTTTAGAAAACGCTCATTATTTCCGTTAATGCCAATTTCATTGATGCTCATATGGGGTTGGCCGATATGCGATCGGACAAAGGCAATTTTCCTCCCATCGGAGGATAAGGTGAGGTGGTACGCTTCACCAATTTGAATGAGGGGGGTTATTTCTCCTGTTTCAACGTTCAACGAAATGATGCCATAGGGTGTTTGTTCGGAGTATAGAATGATGTGTTCGCCGTCGAGTGCCCACACAGGGTCATGCCCTTCCCAAAGAGCTGTTTTATTGGTGCCGTCAACATTTATGGTTAAGAGCCGCCAGCGGCCGATGGCCAGTTTTTTCCCGTCCGGGGACCAGGCTGGCTTGTAGCCTTGGAACGGAAACGCTGTATCCGTCAATTTTGCGACAGCTGTTCCATCGTTGTTCATGATATAGGTGGAACCCTCGGAAACGAATGCGATTTTGTTCGTGGAATCGTATACGGGCCTGCGACACTCATGGTCAATGCATACATACTCTTCATCACATTCACTGTCTTCGCAGCACTCGTAGGGGCGGCATTGGTGGTCGACAATGCGGCGGCAGTAGTCGAAGCACGTGATGTTGAGGCACGCGCCCTCTTCGCAGTACTGGTTTTCGGCGCATTCACGGTTGTTGCTGCAAGAATACGTATAACATCGTCCTTGGTAACAGAACTGGTTGTCTCCGCATTCGCTGTCGTCGTAGCAAATCCAGGTATAGTTTTCGAAGCATGGGCCGGATAGCGGGACGCCTTGTGATAGCGTACCATATGCGCCCGGTTCTTGAGTCGGATATGGTGGGCACTCGATCTGTACTAAGGGGGCTTGGGATGGGATCGGTCTCGGAGTTGGAGTAGGCTCAATGGTTGCGCTGGGCTCTAAAATCGGTTGAGGACTAGGTGCTGTCGGGGAAGCTGTGGAGGTAGGCCGCTCATCTCCCGAGCTCAGCAAGGGCGGCTCTTGGGGAATCGGGTTGGAAGTGGAGACGCAGCCGGA
>SBBD01000179.1 GCA_005239845.1 archaeon
ATTTCTCTGCCGCCTCGAACGCTTTCTCAAGCAGCGATTCCCGGATCGTTACGGCCACGTGCCCTACCTCGATGTTGTTGACCATCACATGCTTCAACGCCTCCAATTGCTGTTCTGCTGGAAGCCTCAGCAAGCCGTCCAAGTTCGTCTGCCTCCTCATGTCGATGCCCATCAGCTCGACTTCCTGCTGCAGGGGCGAATAGAAGAAGTTGAAGTTGAACTGCGCTCCCACCACGAATTCCTCGATGACCGCCTGTTCCAGTCCTTCTTTTGTGAGCCTTCCCTTCTCCACCATTTGCTTCCCCTTTTCCTCGAATTCTTTTGCGGAAGAAACGAAGAAGAACGCCCGCTCGTACTTGCGTTTGGCTTCCGAGGCCTTCACGACCACCAAACGGTCGATTTCGGAAGCATTCTCGAATTGTTTGGGCATGCGGATTCCTGCTTTTTGCAGCAGGGCATATTGGTTCTTCTCTTCCGTGCGTTCCTCCCAGCGCAGCAAGAAGCGGTTGCCAAAAATGGGCACTTGGAACTTGTTCTCGATGGCCTCGTAGGGAACGTAAACGGCAAATGAGCGGTTGGGAACGAAAAGGGCGTTTTTCAGCCTCAAGTGTTTCTGGATGTCTTCCGATACCAAATCCGAAAAATGGTCCAGCAAGGCAATTTCGTCCACGCAGCCTACCGTCGTCTCGTGGCCCTTGCGGGCTCTCGCCAAATAGTGCTTGGAGTACGTCTTGTCCCTGCCTTTCTGGCACACGATGAGGTTGTGCAGGCCCTCGTCTTTCGCCCCTCTCGCAATCTCTAACGCAGAATGGGAGCCAATGGTTGCAATCGTGAGGCGGTCCTTGTGGTAGGCGTTCAGGATCCCCGCGACGTCTTGAAAGGAGAGCATATTCATTTCCTGCGCTGGAAACTTATAAACCTTTCCCGCTCGTTTCAAATATAAAGCGATAATTAGGGGTTTTCCGCAACCAATTCGACTCTTCGCTTTCCCTGGCCCTTGCTTTCGACGTTCGTGATTTTGATGCTTCCGATTTCCTTCGTGTTCTTCACGTGCGTGCCGCCGCACGCCTGCAGATCAAAGCCCTTGATTTCAATGCAGCGGATGGTTTTCACGCTCTCCGGCACCAAATTTATTTGGGTGCGAATCAGTTCGGGGTTCTGGAGCGCTTCTTCTCTTGCAATAAAGTGCACGGCCGTCTCAAACCCTTTTGCGATGGCTTGGTTGGCTTTTTCCTCCATGAACTTCACTTGCTCGTCATTCAATTCCGCAAGCGAAAAGTCCATGCGCGCCCGTTCCTCGTAAATCTGCGAACCGGTAACGAGCGCATTGTAGGCATCCAGCACTACCCTCGAGAGCACGTGCAATGCCGTATGATGGCGCATGTGCCCGTAGCGGCGCTTCCAATCAATCACTCCGTGTACGGCATGAATGTGCGACGGCATCTCTTCCTTGAGTTTGTGCCTAATCTCTCCTGTTTCCTTCTGCCTGTAAACATCCACGACGGGATATTCCTTGCCTTCCGCCACCAATTTTCCGGTGTCGTTCGGCTGGCCTCCGGAAGTATAGTAAAACGCCGTCTGGTCCAGCACGACTTCTTGCCCGTAATTCTTCACGATGGAGGCGTCGAACTCTTTCAAGTAACTGTCCTTCGAGCAAAGCATTTCCCTCATCAAGTTAATCGCCTTCGTGCCTTTTCCCTCCCCCTTATCCGCTCAAAACGAAGGTTAGTTGGTTGCCTTCTTTTTTGTCCAGCCTGCAGAAGCCCACGCGCTCGAACTGCACGATTTGCCCTTCCTTTAACTCAAGGCACGTCTTCTCGCAGTACCCCTTCCTTTCCTTCCAGCTATCCTCGTTAAAATCCCCTTTTTCGTCCAGCAAGTTGCCCACTTCGATTACCGTACACCCCATGGCTTCCCCTTCCTCTCCAGAAACCCACTGAATTACTTTACTGGTTTGGGCATCTGCGGACGCCAACTCGCCCACGATTTCTTCCCTGTTTTCCATCTTTCTCTCATTGATTTTTACGGCAAACAATTCCTTCAAGCGAACCACTTCGCCTTCCTTCAAGCTGGCGGCATCCGTTCCAGAAACGTAGCATGAGTTCGCATAGCCTATGTTCCTTTTGTCCTTGCTGTTCCCCTTCTTGGGAATCAAAATGGATTGCCGTCTCTGTTCCTGCAGTCCGTACACGCTTAATTTCACGGGGTTCTCGACAAAGAAATAGTGTTCCGCAACCGGGTCCAGGAGGCGCCGGTTGATGTGCAGCAACTGCTCGAAGGTGGGAAAGCTCTCCTGCTTGCTCAACCCCAGCCCCAAGACGAACTCCTTGATGGCCTCCGGAAGAATTCCTCGTCTCCGCAATCCTCGAAGCGTGGGAAGGCGCGGGTCGTCCCAGTCGTTCACTTTCCCTTGCTCGATGAGGGGCTTGAGAAAGCGTTTGCTGAGCGCGGTGCCCTTGATGTTCAGGCGCGCAAAATCGTAGACGTACGGTTTCGGCAAATTGACGGCGTTCAGAATCGCGTAGTACAATTCGTCCCTCAGCTCGTATTCTTTGCTCCGCAGGGCGTGCGTGATGTCCTCCAGAGAATCCGAGATGCTGACCTCGAAGTCGTAGGTGGGCCACGCCTGGTACTTCTCCCCTTGCCGGTAATGCGGCGTCTGGATGACGCGGAACAGCGTGGGGTCCCTCATGACCGTGTTCTGGCTCTGCATGTCGCCCTTCAAGCGCAGCACCATTTTTCCTTTTTCCGCTTTTCCTTCTACCATGGCCTGCCACAGCATCACTTGTTCCCCGTCCTTTCTTTCCCTGCAGGCGCAGGCTTTCTTTTCATAGCGGTTCTGGTTCATTTCCTCGGGCTTGCACGTGCAGATGTACGCCCTTCCCAAAATCAGCAGCTTCTTTCCGAATTGTTGGAGGCGAGGCATTACGTCCGAGGTGAAGGAAACGCCTGCGAACCCGATGCCCAGCCAGTCGAGGTCTTCCTGGATGGCGTTGGCGTATTCGAGCTTTTCCGTTTCGGGGTTCGTATCGTCGAAGCGCAGCTTGCATTTTCCCTGCCACTGCCTGGCAAACTCCCAGGAGAGCATGGCCGCCTTCGCGTGCCCCAAGTGCAGGTAGCCGTTGGGTTCCGGGAGAAAGCGCGTGACCACTTTCCCTTTCTCGGCGCCTTCCAAGTGCCAGACCTTTGGGCCTTCCTCTTTGTGCTTGAACTCGTACTTCTTGAGTTCCTCTTCCACTTGTTCTTTGGTGAGATGGTTCACTTGTCCGACAATTTCTTGAATCGCATTCATTGTGCTTTTCATGTCTTTCTTGGCGTCCGGGAATTCGGCGACGACTTTGCCGACGACGGCTCCTGCGAACGCCTTTCCGTACCCCAACGCATTCTTCAAGGCAAACTTTCGTATGATTTCTCTTAGTTCCATTTGCTCACGTGGTAGGGGCGACACGCGTAGGGGGCTTGCTCCCTAGAGGGGTCGCACATTTGCGGATGATTTCCTGAAGTTCCATAGGGGTACTGCCCTTTCAAGAGTCCCATCGGCTGGCGAGTAGCTTCAGCATTCGAACGTTTTTAAAGTAAACGAGGAAAGCCGCTGCGGGGGAAGCGCCGAGTGTTTCCTATTGCAGGATGGGGGTGAAGGCGCTCGTGAGGAGGAAGTGCACCAAGAAAAAGATGCCGAGCGAAAGGGGCACGAACACGGGGATGAGCTTGACGCCCCATTGGGCCTTCCCATGCTGCAGCAAGCCGATCGTGAGGGCACTGAAGAACGAAGTGATGAAGATGGCGCTCATGGCGAACAGGCGGACGTCGTTGGAAGTGATTTGGGATGCGATCTTGCGGAAGGCGAAGCCTCCGAGCGGGCTGCCGCCTCCTCCGAGAGAGCTGGGCCCACGTTGCATGTTGCCGTAATCCACGCTTTGCTGGCGTGCCAGCATTTTTTCGTTCGTTTCCGAGTAGTACACCGAGACCGAGAAGAGCATGGGCGCCACGATCACGGCGGAAAAGACGATGAAGAGCGTGTAGCTGATGGTCGCGTTGCGGATTTCCTTTCGCAGGTCCTTGGTCTGCTTGATGCTGTCCGCCACTTCGTCCAGCAGGTTCGCGATTTCTCCGCCGAGTTCGATGCCTTCCGCCAAGAGGCTTGCGGAGCGCCTGAGGAGCTTCGAGTCCACGCGCGCCCCGAGTTCCTTGAGCGCGTCGCTGATGGGCTTCCCCGCGTACACGGCCACGCTCATGTGCCGGATTTCGTCGCCCAAGACCCCGAACTCGGGCTTGCTGACGCTCCACACCGCGTTTTCCACGGTCATGCCCGCGCGGATGTTGGCCGCAATGATGCGCAGGGCTTCCGGCAAATTCTCTTCCACGGCCGACGCCCGGTTTTCCGCCGCGAAAAAGAGGATGATGTAAAAGCCTCCCGCTACCGCGAGCAGCGTCCCCACGACGGCCCCGAATGGGATCCAGAAGGATTTGGGGTAGAATTGGTTGGCGACGACGCCCGCGAGCAGGGCTGCAACGAGCGTGAACAGGACCATGAAACCCGCGTACTTACGGGGGTCGATCGTCTCGAAGCCCGACTGGATGATGAGGCGCTCGAGGTTCCCGCGCATGCCCGTGGGAAGGAGCTGCGACAACACGAAGTACAAGCGGATCTTGACCATGTCAGATGTCCTCGATGGCGGGCCTCCGGCTTTTCACGAAATCCATGAAAAAGATCTGGAACCCCAGCAGGAAGAGCAGGACGAAGGCGAAGAAAATGGGGGGCATGTCGACTCCTAAGAAGGAGACGATGACGAGCATCATGGTGATGCCCAGCGAGGGAACGATGATGGCCGCCAGCATGTAAATCATGGTCCACGGGCTGAGCTCTTGTCCGTAGCGCCGGATGTCGTCGATGCGTTCTTTCGTCAAATCGCTGATGATTTCCTGGAGCGCGACGCCCACGTCCGTCCCCACCTTCAAGGCATTCGAGAGGTGCCAAAGGATGCGGCGGAGCTGCTTGGAGGGCGTGCGGTTGCTGGCCTCTTCAAACGTGATCTGGATGGGAATGCCTCCGTTGATGCGCTTGACCATGCGCCGGAATTCCTCGGAGGTGTACCCGTAGCCCGTGCAGATGCTGGCCATGCCGTCAAACAGGGGCACGCCGCTCTTGACTTGAATCAAGAGCTGCCGCATGGCGGGACTGAGCTCGTTGTCGATTTTACGCGCACGCTTTCGGGCAATGAGTTCAGGGTAGTTGACAATCGTGGCAAACGAGACGACTCCGATGAAGAGCGCGGCCAGCGGAGCTTGCCAAAGCAAGTCATTGTTCTTGGTAATTTCAAGCAAGAACAGGCCTCCGCCTAAGAGGATGAGAAAGTTGAAGAAGGTGGCGACGAGGACCCTCGCCATGTATTGCTTGGCGTTCCAATCGCTCTCCACGTGGATGAGCTCCTCCCCCAAGTGCGGGTAGAGCGTGCTGGCCACGTTGCCGATGCGTTGGATGGTTTTCACTTGCGCAATCTTGTCCACGAGGGGGGGTGGAAGAAAGCTGAAGGGCAGCTGAAAGGCCATCGCCTTATTTTTCACCCAGGATGGCTTTGAGCTTCTTGCGGATGCTTTCCTTGGTCACTTTGGGTTCCTTGGGCTTTTCAGGCGCTGTAACCGCGGGGTGGGCGGGCAGGCTTTCGATTTCCGTCTCTAGGCGGGCTTCCAGCAAGGCTTGGGGGGGCTGGTTTTCGTCCACGATTTTGAGCAGGCGATGCTTGTCCTTATAGTATTCGGCGACCACGCGGCCCACGTCGTTTACGGACATAATGCCGTGCTTGAGCAGGTATTCGAGGACGCGCGTCCGGTCCCGGATTTCCGCCTGGATTTCTTTCGGAGTCATGCCGGTGTACAGGCTCAGCGTGTTGTAGAGCTTGATGGACTCCCCCACTTTCTCGAGCTCGTCGCGCTGGGGGTTCCACCGGTACAATACGTTCGTGGACACCTTGTCTTCTTCCTCGATGAATTCTGCGATTTCAAAGACGCGGCGGAAGCCCGTCCTTCGCTGCCGGTACTGGATGACGACCATATTGATGGCGCTAAGCAAGAGCTCGGGAATGTTCACGGGAGGGTGGATCAGACGGTTCTTCAGCTGAAAGACGTCTTCCGCGTGGAACGTGCTGAACACGGAATGCCCCGTGTGCATGGCCTCGAACAATACCTCGGCTTCCCGCTGCCTCCGGGTTTCCCCGAGGACGATGCGGTCGGGCCGCATGCGCAGGCTGTTGACCATGAGATCCAGCATCGTGATTTCCCCCTTGCCTTCCGTGTTCGGCTGGCGCGTGACCATGGGCGTCCAGTGCAAAAAGTCGGGAAGCACCAGCTCGCGCGTGTCTTCGATGCTTACGATACGCTGGTTCGGAGGCGTAAAGAGGAGGATGGCGTTCAGGAACGAGGTCTTTCCGCTGCCCGTTCCCCCTCCCACGATGATGTTCATCTCGTACTGCACGCACAGCCACAACAACGCGGCGACTTCGGGCGTAAGGGTTTTCACGTTGGGATCCAGCAGGTTGACGATGGTCCACGGGTCCGCGCGGAATTTACGAATCACGATGCTGTTGCCCTTGCTGGAAATGGGCAGCAGCACCGCATTGACGCGGTTTCCGGAAAGCAAGTTGGCGTCCATGAGCGGGTTGAGGGTCGTGATCTGCCTTCCCACTTTCCTTCCAATGATTTCCGAATAGTTCTGGACTTGTTCTTCCGTAGGAATGCGGATGTTGCTTTTCAGCCAGCCGAACTTGCGATGGTAGACCCACACGTTTTCTTTTGCGGAGTTGACGATGACTTCCTCGAGTTGGGGGTCCGCCAGCATGAGCTCCAAGTCGCCCAGCCCCAGCATTTCCTGCAACAGTCTCCCCGCCAGGAAGCTCTCTTCGTCCTTTGTGGCGTCGGAAAACTCCCGCTTCAGCAGCTCCTTGGCCTTCTTCTGGAAGGTGCGGCGGATGGCCTCGTCTTCTGATTTAGAGACCAAGTCCGAAACCTTGAGGTCTACGCTTTCAATGATGCGCTCTTTCAGCTTTTCGAGCACGGCCCGCGTGGCCGGGTTCAAGTGCGGATACTCGACTTCGTACTCGTTCAGGAACTGGTCTTCGCGCTGCACGACGCGAACGTCCGCGACCACTTGCTCGCTTTCCACCTTGTAGGCGGCCAATACTTTCATGGCACGCGTCCTTAGGGCGCCTCGGTATTTATTTCTATGGCTTTTGGAGGAAAAGGAGGGCGTAGGTTCGTCCCGGACCGCGGCGCCAGGCAGGCGCTATCTGCCCATGCATGCGAATCCTATCGTCGGCCTTCGTTCAACGCCGGGCTTTTTTTTAACCTTAGGGCTTGAGGCGGAAGAGACGGCTCACGTTTTGGAGGAAGCGGTTGCCGAACCCTTTCTTTCCGCGGTGTTTTACCACTTCGCCTTCGAATTTTTTCATTTCTTCGCGAACGCCGGCCGTTTTCTTTTGCTCGTCCGCCAGCTGCATCTGGATTTGTTCCAAGTCGTTGAGCAGTTCTTCAACCCGCCGCTTGAGCTCGTCCAGGTCGTCTCCCCGCAAGTCCAGCTCCTCGATTTCGCGGAAGTGCTCGCGGATGATATCCAAGCGCCGTTCCACGTCTTTTTGGGAGAAGACCACCATCCCCGCCACGGACCGCACTTCGTCGTGGATTTCGATGAGGCGTTCGAGCACCGTCTTTTTCCGCTCTTGGGGCGCCTTGCTTTCCTCTTTGTTGACGAGCTGCGGCGTGAGGCGGATTCCGGAGAACTCGTATTTGAGGTGGATGAGGCCGCTTTCCGCCAGGATCTCGGCGATTTCCTCCACTTGCTTCGCGGAAAGGGAGAGTGCCCGGGCCGCTTCCTCTACGCTCGTGGACTTCTTGAGCCGGATGAATTCCACCAGGCGGTCAATGGAGGTGTCGAGCTGGCTCATGCGCCTATTACGCTGCCTCCATTAATAAATTCTTGGTTTTGTCTCGAGTAAAAAACCAATGTTTTTAAGGAGCTGGAACGTGCCTCTTTCATGCGCGCCCAATCGGCCTTGGAGTACCTCATCTTGCTCGGCATTAGCTTGGCCGTCCTCGTTCCGTTGTGGCTCTACGTCAGCAGCCAAGTGGGCACGACGCGGCAAGACCTGCAGGTCACGTACGCTCGCTTGGCCGTAGACAAAATAGCGGACGCAGCGGACTTGGTGTACGTGCAAGGTCCGCCTTCCCAGATTTCGGTGGTCGTTACGCTTCCAGACAACATTATTTCAACGCGCGTGGACTCCAAGGAGATCCTGCTGCAGCTCTCCACGCCTGGCGGTGCGTCCGACGTGTACGCGGTCACGCTCGGGAATGTTTCAGGGGCTATTCCAACGCGTCCAGGCCCCATCCGCTTGCTCGTCAAGTCCGAAGGCACGTACGTAAATATTACAGAAGGGGGTTGACATTCGACTGCAGTCCGGAATTGAAATGGTGGCTTTCGTCGGCTTTCTCGTGATTTTGTTCCTGGTGTTTGCCGGCGCCTCCATTCAGCGACAAGGGGAAGTGCTCCGCTCGCAGTACCTCGTGGAAGCCGAACGCATCGGCACGCTGGTGGCCACGCACATCAACACGGCTGCTTCCGTCGGAGACGGCTATTCCGCCAATTTCACGCTTCCCCCCGACCTGCAAGGCGCTCCCTACTACTTCTTGTCTTTTCCGGAAGAAGAGCGCATCGTCGTCGTGTGGGGAACCCAAAACGCCAGCTTCTCCGCCCCGGTTTCCACGTCTCAGCTCCTTTTCAATGTCACCTCGACGAGCGTACGCGTACGAAACCAGCAAGGAATCGTCTATGTCGAATAAACACCTGACAAAAAGCATGAAATCGAAGTCCTTTCCTGCCATGGCCCTCGAAGCGGCTCCTCCCAAAATGCAATCCCTAAGCCGCAGGAGAGAATTTCGGGGCTTGCTGTCCGGTGACTTTGTCGTAGGCCTCGTGGTCTTCGTAGTCGTGCTCTCCTTCCTGCTTCCGCTGGCGGATGACCTTTGGCGACAGACCTCTACGGTTTCAGAAGAACGTCACCTCCAAGGACAGGCGCTTTCCGTATCCGATCTGCTGCTCCGCAGCCCGGGCTATCCCTCGGATTGGAACGAGACGACCGTGCAAAGCATCGGTCTTGCGAACGAGGAACACGTCTTGAATTCGACGAAGGTACTGCGCTTCTTGAATGTGCTGAACGCCGACTATTATACGGCAAAAAGCAGGTTGGGGTTGCCTTCAGCGCACGTGAACTTTTCCGTGACGGACAAAACGGGTGCTCCCCTGGTGTTGGAAGGCAACCTTACGCAGTATACGCGCAGCGAACCTCCCACCTCCAACGCGTTTTCCGTAAAGCGGCTTGCCCTCGTGCAGCTGAACGCGACGCACCGCCAGCTGGTTAACCTGAACGTCGTGGTTTGGAAATGAAGCGCAACGAAAAAGAAGTTAGTGGAAATGAGAAAAAAGGCTTTAGCGAGGAGGCGGGAGGTCGGCGACATTTTGTTCGGCCCACCCTGAAGACGAAAAGCATTGTGTTTACGTTGGATGCGTCGTTTGCGCTCCTGCTCGTGCTGGCCGTGGTGCCCGCGTTGCTGCTCCTAGTTGCGCAGCCTGTTCCAACGCATCGTTTCGCGGAATACTTGCACGCGCTCGCCGAAGATACGGTGGACGTGTTGGCGTTGACGCGTGTTTCCGACGTGCGGAACGAGCCCGTCGTCCAAGACTTGTTTGCCCAAGGCATGCTCGACGACAGTGACTTGAACCGTTCGTTGTTGGATGTCGCGGGCTTGTATTGGAGCGCTAACAATTCAGGGAATTGGACTGCTGCAGGCAATCTTTCGCAGCAGTTGCTTTCCCCCTTCTTGCCGCAACCCCTAAAGTGGGAGTTCCAAGTAGGCGGAGATGTCCTTTACAATTCCACGAATCGCACCAATTCCAGCATTTGGGTTTCTTCCGTCAGCAGGAGAGCGGCTTCAGGGTTCAGCAAATCCGCTCCCACGACGGGCTACGTGGCGCGCGCCTTTCTTGAAAACGTGGTGGGCACAGACGTTTCCTCGTACTTTTTTTTCGGGGGCTTTGTGGGCCAGGGCAACCTGACGGCGACCCTCTACGACATTCCTTTGGACGCCAACCTCTCCAAACTGTATTTGGAAATGAAGGCAGGAACTGGCTTCAATTTTTACGTGAACAACGTTTTCTGCCAAAGCATGTCGGTGACGCCGGGGAACTTTTCGGTCGACAACTGGACGATTACCGACTCCCTCTGCTTGAACGCGGTCTTGCCCGGAGCCATCAACAACTTTTCCCTCAACTTTTCTTCCTCCAACTTTTCCGACCAGTTTGTAGGCGGAGGCTACTTGAAGGCCGTCTATTCTACTCAACAGCTCGTGAGCGGAGGAAACGGCCTCGCCTACTACCGTTTTCCGGGCATCCAGGGCCTCGTGAACCTTTATGACTCGTTTTACGTTCCCGGCAACATTACGGCCATGAGCGCCAACCTCACCTTTTATACTAACAGCAACTACTCGACGCTGTTGTGGATCGGCAACACCACCGTCTTGAACCACACGGGCACCAACCAGACGATTACCGCCTTCATTTCCGATGCCGACTTCCAAGCCAACTTCAGCGCCAACAACGTTACGTACGCCATGCTCAGCAATTCCAGCATCCCGTTGCGCATGCTGACGAGTGCCAACATCTCGGGCGGCCTCATCAACGGCACCGTGGACATCGTGCTCATTACGGATACTTCGGGAAGCATGTCGTGGCGCTTGAACCAAGACGGCGTGGGTGGCAATTCCATCACGAACTGCAGCGATCCCAATCTCTACCTTTCCACTACTTCCCGCATCTCGCTGGCGCGTTGCCTGGACAAGGACTTCGTCAACGCCATTTTGGGAGGCAACGCCTCGTCGTGCAGCAGCGGCCAGCCCGTGGAAGGCAACCGCGTGGCCCTGGTAGATTTCGGGGCTTCGGAAAAGAACTGGACGGCGCTCACAGACGATATTGGTTACCTCACGGGAGTGATTGACAGTTATACGGCGACGGGCGGCACGTGCATTTCGTGCGGCATCAACCGGGCCTACCAAATCTTCAACTCCTTCAGCAACGCCAACCGCTCGAAATACATCGTGGTTATGACGGACGGCGTTGCCAACTATCGCACGACTCCCGAATGCTATGACTTGAATGACGTGGGGCTCGTTTTTGCCGTTGGGGAAAGCGGCGCTCACGTCCAACGCACGCCGCCATGGTTTGACCCCAGTGGCGGAGGAGCAAGTGACGCGTTCAACCGCATTTCCGCCCTCAACAGCTCCGTGGCCCGAGCAGGCGCTGACGGGGGAGAGATTTACCGCTGGAACGGCACGGCCTGGCTCTTGGAAACGGATACGGGAAGCAGCAACGTGTACGGCATCGACGTGTGGAACGAAACGTTGGGGTTTGCGGTGGGAGCCAGCGCCAAAATATGGCGGTGGAACGGCGCGTCGTGGTCGGAAACCAACGATTTCGGGTCTTTCAACTTTTGGAGCGTGGCCGTCCTCAACAGCTCGTGGGCTTTTGCGGTCGGGGATGCGGGCCGCATCTACTACTGGAACGGAGCGGCATGGAACAGCTTTACTACCGTAGGCGGGGGCAGTTACAACTTGTATGGCGTCGACGGCTTGAACGCTTCGCAAGGTGGGCCGTTGGCGTACGCCGCAGGAGCCAGCGGAAAAATTTACGTGTGGGCCGGAGGAAGCTGGAGCGAAGCCACGGACACGGGAAGCAACACGCATTACGACGTAAGCGCGCTCAACAATTCGCTGACGTTCACGGCCTCCTCTAACGGAAGAGTATACCAAGGAAACGCTTCCTCTTGGTCGAGCACCGTGCTCACGCCTTCCTCGTCGTACCCCTTGAAAGGTGTTCATGCCGTGAACGGGACGCTGGCCTATGCCGTTGGAGACCCCCGCGGCGACGTCTACGAGTGGAACGGGGCCACGTGGTCGCGCACGTACTCCCGCTTCTACTACGAGGGCAACAGCACGACCGGTTTGTACTGCAGCGACAATGACAGCTGTTCTTTGGACATTACGCAATCCTATCCTGCCTTGAACGCCAACTATTCTACGGCAAGAGTGTTCTCCGCGTTCAACAACCTTACCGTCGATTCCGTGGGCTTCGGGCCCATTGCGACGTGCCAGCTCGGCAACGACACGGTGACGGAGATCGCACGAACCGGCAACGGCAGCTCCTACAGCAGCGCGAATGCCACGGAATTGAAGGACATTTACTGCCAGATCGCGCAGAACATTTTGACGAAACAAACCGAAACCCAGCAAGTCGTACCCCAAGGAAGCTTTGTCAACGCCATTCTGGACCCCTCCTCCTTCATCCGCTTCGTGTACACCCCAGACGTAGCGCCTCCCGGCTACCAGGAAATCACGCTCAACGCAGAAACGACGACGTTTCCCTTATGCGAAGGCGGCTTCTTCTTGAGTCCCGGCATGACGTTGACGGACGCCCGCCTCACCTCGTACTCTGGATTCTATTGGACGAAGGGAGGCTACGTGCGCAACTCGCTCACGGGAGGCACAAATCAAAGCGTATTCAACTTGAGCGTCTACGGCCCGAATTATTCCACGTTGGGCGACCCCTACTCCGTCTACCTCCCGGTTTCGCTGCTGTCCTTAAACGAGACGAATTACGTGGTGGACGAGCTGGGATTGAACCGCTCCTATTCAAGTCCCAATTGTTCCTCGAGCAACCGCGTCATTTACACGCTGCGCCTGAGGGCCTACGCGCCCCTCCAAGGCGTGTTTCAGCAATTGAACGGCAGCAACGTCACCGTCTACTTCGACCGGGACCATGACGGCATTGCGGACGAGTTCGTCTACGTGAGTGTGGGCGCCGGCCTTCCGAACTTTAATGCAACTCCCATCCTCGTCAGCGACTTGAACCCCGCAAACAATGCGTTGCACGACGCGCTGCTGCGGTTGCTCGACCAGATCAACTTCGTTGTTACGGCAGGGAACTCGGGGCGTTCTGGCGGGCAGACGAATCCCGTAGACGTCCTGCTTTCGGGGAACGTGAAAATCGAGACGGACGTGCTCACGTTCATTCCCTACGTCTGGGGCCCCGTTGATATGAATGTGGTGGTGTGGGCGTGACTTCCTTCGGAAAGCGGAAGGGCGTGCTGTATTCCGTCATCGCTGTCACTGTTCTGGCGCCGCTCTTGTTTTACTTGGTCGTCTACTTGAATTCCTTGCAGACCCAAGAAGAGCACACGGTGTTGAAAGTGCGGGGGGTCGAACTGGCGAACTACATGGAGTCCATTTCGCTGGACGTGCCCCGCATTTTGGACATCACGTCGAAGCTCGCATTCGTCGCCGCGTTGAACGAAATTGACGCCAACGGTACCCCCTTGGATGACGCCCGCCTCCGCCTTCAGGAACTCATGCGGAATGGAACGTTGTACGGAAGCAATTCCACATTCTTGAATTCAAGCAACTTGGGCGACTGGTCGGACCGCATGGAACAACTGGGCACGCGGTTCGGCTTGCAAACCAACGTCACCATTTCCAACCTGAATATTTCTTTGTCGAACAGCTTCACGCTCAACTTTTCCATGAACGTCATCGTCAATTCCACGGACCCGCTCACGCAGATTCGTGTGGATCGCGCCTACTTCCAAACCGCCCTGGTTTCCGTGGAAGGGTTCGAGGATCCCCTTTATCCTCTTGAAACGAATGGCTTCGTGAAACGCATCGTCAACCGCACGGTTCTTCCTCAAAACATTTCTGCCGTAAACAACGCTTCCTTGTACAAGCTCTATTGGAGTTCTTCGGAAGGAGCCAGTTTCCTGGATCGCATGGAAGGCCGCTACTACCTTTCTGCCGCGTACAACGTCACAGGCACCGAGGGGCTCGAAAGCTTCGTGGACCTCGCCGAGATTTCTGCAGTAGGCGTCTCCGTCAGGACCAACCAGAGCGTCGTGGACTTCAACTATTTCAGCCCCTTGACCATTGACGGGTGCCCCGTCGTGAACGCCTCCTACTCTTGGTTCAAGCTCGACAGCAGCAGCGCCTCGAAATACAACGTCAACGCCTCTTGCTAAAACAACAAATAAATCCTAGCGCGAAATACTTCGCTTACACGGGGGTGGGTGTCCGGCTGCTCAACTAGAGTTGCAGCAACATTTCTTCCAGCAGTTTTTTCGGGTCCCTGCTCTTCACGTACGCGCTCGCCAAAAGCACGCCTTCCGCTCCCAATTCCCTCGACTTCGCGACGTCCTCTGCCGTTGAAACTCCTGCCCCCACGAGCACCACGGTGCGCGGACTTATTTTCTTGATTTCTTTTACCGAATGCGTGACGATTTCGGGCTTTGTCGTGCTCACGGAAACGCCTTTCCCGATGAGCTCCGGAGGCTCTACGGCGATGCAGGGCGGATGAAAAGCCGCGATTTGCTTGGCTTCCTCCACGCTGTCCGCGCAAACGATCAGCTCGAGTCCCACTTTCCGCGCATGTTCAATCGTTTTCCTCACGTTTTCCAGCCCGATTTTTTTCTCGGAATGATTCAGCAAGCTGCCCGGGATTCCATTTTCCAGTAACGTCTCCGCGGCCACGCTTCCCGTGAACGCCCCCTGCGAAACGACGTCCACGTGCTGCGCAAAAATGCGGAAATGGGGACTCGGAGGAAATTGTTTTGAGAGCCGTGCCAGTTCTGGAGCCTGAGGGCAAACGATGACGTGCTTCTTGTGCTTTTCCGCCACTTCCTTGGCTATCCGCACCAATGGTTCCGTCTTTCCTGCCGTGGCTTCCGGATACGTTTTCAAGTTCAAAACTAACAGCGGCGTATCCATTTTTTCTAACCCTCGTTCTCCTTACTCTTTCTACCTTTTCCGCACATGGGTTCACTGCTTTCTCTTTTTTCATCCGAAATAGGCCCGCAACAACGCGCCCAGTACCAACGCCAGAAGCACGGCCACGATGACGAGCACGATGTAGAGCACGCCCTTGATTTCGAACACTTTGTCTTCCACGACTTTGCCGACTTTCTCGTCGTATTCCGCGAGTTCGTCAACGCGTTCGTGGACTCCGGCGAGCTCCTTGTTCAAGAGGTCAAGCTTGGCCTCCAGGCGGTCGAGCGCTTTTTTTGCATCCGGGCCTAACACCATACGAACACCGATTACCTTGCCAACGCATAAAAAGCCTTTCCCTTATTTAGGGCGGATTTCGACCTTGCGTGTTTTCTGTTTTTTTCATGTGCGTAGTAAAGTTTGCGAGTGCGTTACTCTTTTAAAGATAGCCCAAAACATAAGGTTATGAAACCCTTGGAACGTGCGGCTTCCAATGTAGTCCACAAGTGCCTTCGCGTTCAACCCGCAGACCGAGTCGTATTGATTACGGATCAATCCACCCAACGTATTGCGGAGGCGGTCCATTCCAAGGTAAATTCGATAGGGGCCCAGGTGCTTCGCATCAACCTCGATGAGTATGGGTCTCGCCCGTTGACCGGATTTCCTCCGCAGATGAGGCGCCAAATCGTACGTTTCAAGCCGACCGTGTCTTGGTTTGCGGCAGCAGCCGGTGAAGGCGAGCTGCCTAATCTGCGTAGGCCCTTGGGAAAGCTGCTGCGTGAAAATTTGCGCACGCGGCATGCCCACAGCCCCGCCCTTACAGAAGAAGTACTGCTTCGAGGCATGCGGACCGATTATGACCGGATAGCCGCCTTAACTCACGCGGTGCACTCCATCGTCCGCCATGCCCGCCGGATTCAGGTTCGTACTCCTGCCGGAACTAATCTCGACATCGAGTTAAACCCTCGAAGGCGGTGGAAGCTCTCTACGGGCTTCATTCATCAACAAGGGGGGTGGTCAAACCTGCCGGACGGCGAGCTTTATACGGCTCCGTGGAACGTAAACGGCACGCTCGTCGTCGACGGTTGTTTGGGGGATTGGTTCAAAAAATACGGCGAGATTCATAACAGTCCGGTAACCATCACCGTACGCAACGGTCGAGCCCTCCTGCGATCCATTCATTGTGCAAATGGGGAAATAGAGCAAAACTTGCGGACGTACTTAAAACAACATCCTAACTCCAACCGTGTCGGCGAACTCGGCATTGGAACCAACTTTGAACTCACGGATTTGATCGGGAACCTCCTTTTGGATGAAAAGTTTCCGGGAATTCACGTCGCTTTTGGGGATCCATATGCACATCACACGGGCGCAAAATGGTCTGCGCCTTCTCACATCGATGGTGTGCTCCGCCGTTGCACTATTGTAGTGGACGGCAGGAAGATAATGAAAAACGGGACGTTTGCCCCCGAGCTACTTCGCGCTACCCAAATCAAAAGATGATTCCCGGCGACGCTCCTACAAAGCCTGCTTCTCATGCTTTTCCAGTTTCACGCGCAACTCCAGCACGGGTTTCCCTTCCACCGCCAACCTTATTTTCCCCTCCTTCATTTCCACCGCAACGGCTTCCTCTTCCTCCAAACCGTCTATTTCTGACGTTTCTACCTGCAACAATTCAACCATTTTTTTTCCTGTTTCATCCAACGTTTTTACAACCACTTCTTTCGGGGCCCTCCTTTCCACTTCAAACTCTTTCACGCCCAATACCCTAA
>SBBD01000080.1 GCA_005239845.1 archaeon
GCTTGCGTGGCGTCCCAACCCTCGGCATCGAATTGCTTCCCCTTCCCTCTAATGCCCCCAAGGAACTCAAATGGACGCGC
The DNA here is from genome assembly GCA_005239845.1 of archaeon. GTDB lineage: Archaea > Micrarchaeota > Micrarchaeia > Norongarragalinales > SBBD01 > SBBD01. Next base: position 81 of record SBBD01000080.1, read on the forward strand.
GCCTTTGCCATCGACCCTTCCTCCCTCTCCTTCAGCTCCGCTTCCTTCACGAAAGTGGCTGAAGGGCAAGTGCTCTACAAGTGCGCCTCGTGGAAGTTTGCCGAACGCGCTTGCCCCGGCGGCTGGCAGCGCATCAAGTACCTCGCTCCCGGCGAGCCTTACTCCGTTTACTTCTCTGCAAGCGACCCTGCGTATTTGGAGGGCAACAAGACCTCTACCTACAACCCCAACAACGGTGCCACCCTGCTCCTCAACTTCACGCTCAACTGGAGCGGAGGACTATCAGACGTTTCAAGCAACGACGGCACCTATTTCACGTGCAGGGCCTATCCTTCCTACTTCAACGCCTCCAGCTATACGAATGCCACCATCGTGTTCAGGTCCTCGCTCGGCAGCGGCGTCAACATTCCGCATTTCAAGAACTGGACGGGCCTTGCCGTGCAAGCGCTCGAGGATTTGCCCACGAGCGGGAACGAGGTACGCGCCGTAGTAGTAGCGCACGCCCCTTACCCCGGCCCGCGTCCTTTCGAAAAAATCGTCGTGACTTTGAGCAGGGACGGATTCCTGGACGCCTACGTGTACAACGGCTCTGGCTGGATGACCACGAACATCATCGGTGCCGTGGTTGCCACGGATTCCGGCTACCGTCCTTTCGACCTCGCCTACGAGCAGAACACGAGCAGGGCCATGCTCGTCTATGCTGTCAGTAGCGCGAATGGGGCGCAAGACTTGGCTTACAAGATATGGAACGGTAGCGCGTGGAGTTCGGAAGCCTATATCGACGATTCCACGAGTGCTGGAGACATCGCAGGCCGCTGGGTGAGCCTTGCCGCAAAGCCGTGGCAGAACTCTACGGAAATCGTGGCCGCCTATGTTGACCGGACAAACAACGACGTCATGGCCTACGTGTGGAACGGGACGACGTGGAACAACGAGACGGAGATCACGGGCAACGTGAGCATCAACACGGAAGAAAGTCTCGGGGTTGCCTATTCTTCCGTTTCCGGGATTGCGATGGTCGTGGCTGGAAACGGCACGATTGCTGCAGGTCCTTCCAACGTGATTTGGCGGCGATGGAATAGCACCCTGCCTGCCGCCTGGAGCCCGACGAGCACGTTCGACCCGAACACGGCTGCCGCCACCATTGTGAACTGGCTCACGTTGAAAGCGGATCCTTCCAGCGACCGCATGATGCTGACGAGCGTGGACGGCGGTTCCGACCTTGCCACGGTGCGCTACGATGGAAGCGAGTGGACTGTAGATGCACGATGGGATGCTGCCGTGGACACGAATGCGCAACGCCCCGCAGACTTCGCGTGGTATCCCAGCGGTTCGAAAGGCCTCTTGGTTTGGGGCACCGCAACGGGAAGCTTGAGCTACCGCAATTTTACCGCTCCTGCCTCTTGGCAGGCCGCGCGCACGTTTTCAGCAAGCAGCACGCACAACTGGGTCAAGCTCAGGCGCAATCCTCGGGACGTTGTTGACGACGTAAAAATTTTGGGGTTGTACGTGAACAGCTCGGGAACGTTGGGCGCTTTCACGTGGACCAGCGGCGAGGCCATCAACAACCTCGGGGAGAACGCCGTCACGCAGCTCATCGGGATAACGACGAACGAGTCGTTTGACGTGGCGTTCTCGAACGCGGGACAGCCCATCGAATACACGGCGTGGCTCGAGTTCAACGGCTCGAGCAACCTCGAGCCCCGCACTCGAATCAACTGGAGCGTGGACTCCCAGTTCAACTTGGCTCCCGTCAACGTTACCTTGCAGCTCTACGACTATGTTGCTGGCGCGTTTTCCTCGAGCGGGGACGGCTATATAAACTACAATCACACGGTGGCTGGTTCGGACACGACGCAAAGCACGGCCATAACGACAAATCCCAACAAGTTCCACGACCCTTCGAATGGCGCGTGGCGGCTGCAGTTGAAGGCCGTGGCCCCCAACACGACGGAACTCTCGTGCAAAATCGACTGGGTGGAATACAACGTCACGTCTCCCGTGCTCTTGGGAGCCAACAACTCGAATCCGTTGGCAAAGCACTACGTCACCATCTTCTCCTTCTGGGCCTCCTATTCCGCCAATCTCCTGAGCATGTTTTCCGTCGAGTGGAACGCCACGGGCGCGAGCGCGAACCAGACGTGGCTCCCGTTTTCCGCAGGCAACAACACGTGGGCCAACTATTCCCTGCAAGTCCCGGGCGCGGCGGAAGGCAAGAACGTCACGGTTCGCGTGTGGGCCAACGATTCCGCGAACGCGTTCAACGTCACGAGAAACCTTTCCCTCATCGTACAGAATGAAACTCCTCTCCTCAACACGACTTCCGTCAACTTCTCCTTGCCTCCTCCTTTCGAGATCGCGCACCGCAAGCGCTTCTGCGTCAACGTCACGGCAGGGGATGCCGGCAGTGGCGTCACGAGCGTTGTTGCGCTCGTCAACTACCCCAACGGCACGTTCTTCAATGTGTCCATGAGCGACACGGGCTGTAATGCGGGAGGCTCTGGAGACAACTGGTACGGCACGGAAATCGAGAGCGGGAGCACGCCCGGCAACCTCACAATAAACGCCTCATACGCGAACGACTCCGCAGGCAATACGGGCTCCCAACTCGGTTTGCCTCTCTTCAACATCACCATCAACAATCCCCCGCAATACAATACGTCTCCCGTTTACCTTGGCGTCAACAACTCGAATCCTTTCCCGAAAGACCGCCTCCTCTTCTTCTCATACTGGACGGACGATACGGGCCTCTTCCAGTACTGGCTCGAGTGGAACGCCTCCTCGCCTCCTTCTTTCACGAACCACAGCATCACGACGTTTTCCCCCAACAATAATTCGTGGGGCAACGTCTCCATCGAGCTACCGGGAACAGCAGAAAACAAGACGATTTGGTGGCGGCTTTGGGCGAATGGGAGCGACAACAGCACCGGCTTCGGAACCTTCGGCGCCGGAGGGTTGGCTCCCCTCGTCGGAAACACGTCCGTCAACACTTCGAATGCCACGCTCAACCACTTCGTTTGCGTGAATGCGACCGTCGCCGACAACGGCACGGTCAGCGAAGTCTGGGCGATGCTCCAGTTCCCGAACGGCACCGCGCAGAATTGGAGCATGAGCGATACGGGTTGCAATGCGGGAGGGGCAGGGGACGGGTGGTGGGGCGTGCAATTGAACGTCTCCAACACGACGGGGAACCTCACCGTCAACACGACGTACGCCAACGACTCCGCAGGCAATCTAGGCTGGCAGGACCCCTTCCCCAATCTCGTGGTGTATGTCAAGCTTACGCCAAACCCCGTGGGCGGAAGCGGGCAATACGTGGCCTTCTTCGGCACCAGCAAGTTCCGCGTCAGCAACCAGACCAGCTTTCCCTACAATACCCTTTACGCCCCCAGACAAAAAGCAGGCAGCGTGCTTATCACGAAAGCCGGAGTAGTGCCCTCATGGAATCTCTTCAAGGCCGCCTCGGCTTCCGACTTGCCGAACATGGACGCGGCCCTCGGCCTCTCCTACTACGACGACCTGCTTTCCACGAACTACAATTTCTCGGGAGGACCGCTGTGCGACGCCACCAGCGTGCGCTACTTGCTCACCAACGAGGGAAACTGGCAGGTGGGCGTGTTCTACAGCGACGAGGACAGCTCGAACACCTACACGTCAGGAGATAGAATTATATTCTGCACCAACATTAACCCGGATGCCACGGACTTCAACGCGAGCAAGAGTGATTACGAGATTGCGTTCCCGAAAGCGTTGGATACTGCCGTGGACTTCTGGCTCAAGGAATAAAGGGGGAAAAAGTGGCTACGCGACGTGCATGGTCTTTCGTGCTCCTTTTCCTTATTGGGATCAGCAGTGCGCAAACCGCCGTGTTCGTTGCCTCCGATGACTGGAGGGATGTCTATGCCGCCAGCATTTATGCAAAACAGAAAGGCTACCTGCTCCGTTATGTACAGGACGCCCCCCACCTTCCTGCCGCTTTAGACGAGCTCATTTCGCAACCCATTGTGACCGTGGAACTCTACAGCCGGCAGGACGGCCCCGTGCCCAGCCTCACGTACCGCCTGCGGCAACTTGACTTGGACGTGAGGGACACTTCTTACAAGGACCACTACGAGCTTTCCGCGCTGCTGGCCGAAAAGCTGGGGAGTTCCAGCGTCATCGTGGTGAGGGATGACTTCGCTTTCGATGCGTTGTCCGCGCATTACCTTTCGCTTGTCACCAGCTCTCCCATCCTCTACGCGAACCGCATCCGCTCGCTCCCCGACCCCGTGAAACAAGCTCTTGCCCGCCTCCAACCCTCCAAAGTGTATGCGCTCGGCCGCCTGGACGCCTCCGTCTTGAACGACCTCAAGCCTTACGACGTGCAGGCATTCAACGGGAAAGACGAATTCGAGACCAACCACGACGTCAACGCCTTCGCCTTCCAGCTCCGAAAACCCAAAGATGCCATCC
>SBBD01000142.1 GCA_005239845.1 archaeon
ATCCGCCGCCGAGTCCGGAGCAAGTGTGTTCGATCCCGTGGCGTTGCTGACCGCTTTCGGCAGCACCAAGCGCGCCGACTACGTCGACGGCGGCGATGCCTGGAAGGAATACGACTCGCTCCGCGAATCGGAACCGATCCAGGAGGACGCGGCCGCGCTGCTCGCCGTGGTTCAGGTTTGGATCAAACGGCTGAACATCCAGGGCAGCCACACGGTGACGGCCCAGGCCCACGACACCCGGCGAATGTGCCAGATTCTCGGCCTAGACTTCGGCGCAATCGAGGCCGAAGCCGTCAAGGCCATTCCTCAACCGAAATGCTGGGCGAGTCTCGCCGATGAGGGTACACCATCAGCCGACGATCCGCCCCCAGTATCAAGAGACTCGAGGCCTCAAGCGATTGCCCCGGCATCCAACGAGGCCGAAACGCCGGCCTACGCCCAAGCGGTTTGATCTCCCCCGGGTGGTGGGCATCCCCGGTGCGCTTCGCGCCGGGGTGCCCACTTGCTTTTTTGGTTTTTCTCCAGGGTTGTCCGCACGGTACGACTGGCAGTGCGCAGACTATTGCTTGGTCAGAAGGCACGCGCCTGACCAGGGGCGCTTCGCTTGAAAACAGGGCGAGGAGATCTTGGCGATCACTCGCAGGAACAAAGGAGCGCGTTTCAACTTGGCCGCGGCGTGCACGATGGAACGCACATCCCGGGCCGTCCAGCCGCATCGGTTGAAGAACTCGGGGCCTTGCGGCGGAGCGAACTTCAGGGGAATGCCGGCTTGATCCAGCGGCGCGCTCATCTTCTTGGCGAGCATACGCATTAAAGCCGGCGAACCGATATCCGCTATCCAAAACCGCAAGGTGCTTGCAGCCGCAAGGTCGCCGCCCAAAGCAGCGACTTCGTCCTCGCTCAGGTAGGCGAGCAGACCCTCGGTGACGACCAACGCTCGTTTCGCCTTACGCCCCAGATCCGAGAAGAGTTCGCATCGTGCGCTGACGTTCGCAAGGTCGAGGCGAATTCGTTCAAGCAAGCACGCAGGTTTCTCGTCGCGGAGGACGTCTTCCTTGTGGTCGAGGATTTCTGGCAGGTCCACCTCGACCCATTGCAGGGTTTTTGGCAGCTCCATACGGTAAGGACGAGCGTCAAGTCCCGCAGCGAGGTTGATCACCATGTCCGTGCCTTGATACACTTGCTCGGCGATGAGCTGGTCGAACAGCCAAGTGCGGGCCACAAAAGGCCAGGAATTCTTCTCTGCAAACGGCATGACGGCGGCGATTTGCTCCCCACGCTCGCCGGCCAATCGCCGGGCGAACGGATCGCGGAAGACGGCGTCGGGGCGCTCGGTTTCTCGCGCGCGGTAGATGGCCACCCAGCGGGCGGTGTCTGAGATGGTTCGGATGGGGCTTTCAGAGCCGTTCACCATGGTGCTCAGGGGCCTCTCGGAGCGGACCGCCTTCGCCATCATCTTCCCCCGCCCGCGCGGAATTCGCAACCTGGAAGGGTGTCAGCAAGTTGGTCGGCGGCTAACTGACTCTGTTCTTTGGCTACGGCAATGTACGACCGGCGGCCAACGCACTTCCGAGCGCCGGCACCTCAACGTGTGTCTCGAATCGGTGCGATCCTGACAAGAACATTGTGCTTCCCTCACGCGATCAGCTCGTTGTTCGCTTGACTGGAGTGTCAACCAATGTCACTGTAGGCACGTGATAAACTGGATTATCACGTAGAGGAGCATGCTGCAGAACACCGCTGATTCGCACACACTCTTACTCGGCAAACCACACGACAGGACGGCTGTCGCAACGACTCTCGACGCCCTTGCTGCGATCCCCGAAGAACAGGTTTGGCTGGCCAAGCAGAAATCGCCGCGGACCCGGCGGGCCTACAAGCAGGACGTTCAGCATTTTCTCCGAACCGTCGGAATCGTCCGCGCCGAGCAGTTACGCCAAGTCGACCACCGCGCCGCGATCGCCTGGGAGCGCTACATGCGCGAGACCGAGGGCGCCGAGGCTTCAACGATCCGTCGCCGACTGGCGGCCCTGTCATCGCTATTCAAGCACCTGGTTCGCCACGGCGAAGTCGAACAGAACCCCGTAGCCCACATCGAGCGGCCGACGATCAACCGAGACGAGGGCTCGACTCTCGCCTTTTCTAAGGCCCAAGCCCGCAAAATTCTTGACGCGCCCCGGACGGACACCGTCGACGGGCTCCGCGACCGCGCCATTCTTTCCGTCGGGCTCCAGGTCGGCCTCCGCCGGGCCGAGATCGCGGCCCTCACGGTCGGAGACGTGCATCAAAACCGCGGGTACGATGCGCTTCGAGTCGTGCGAAAGGGCAACCGTAAGGACGCCTTGGCCATCCATCCCCAGGCCGCCCAGCGCATCCGCGACTACCTCTCCGCTGCCGGACATGCCGAGGACCTCGACGGGCCGATGTTCCGACCACTCCATCACAACGGCATGCGTTGCGACGCTCGCCGCCACATGCACCCAGACGCCGTCGACCGCGTCGTCCGCAAGCACGCCCGTTGCATCGGCCTCGATCGCGGGTACTCCGCCCACTCGATGCGCGCCACGTTCATCACCACCGCCCTCGACAACGGAGCCAGCCTGGAGGATGTGCAGCGCGCCGCTGGCCACCGGGACCCGTCCACGACCAAACTCTACGACCGCCGTGGCTACGACCCCGAGAAATCCGCCTCGTTCTTCGCGAACTACTGAAATGTCCTGTACGACCTATAATACACAATGTCCAAAGCTGTTACTAACATTTAACGCGGTATAAAAAATTGTTCAAAAAAACCTTGTACTCGCTAACAAGGCTTGTATAATCAGAATGTGCGGTATGCGGTTTTGTGCAAGGGAACCGCAACCGCTCCGAAAAATAGCCCCGCGTGGATCAGACGCGAGGCTTGGCAGAAGTCACCCGGGCCGAGGCCCGACGCCCCTGCGCTAGTCGGTGATATTTTGTGCTCCGGCGGCGGCGAAGTCAAGGCCTTTTTTTAGAAAGGAGGTCGTTCTTCGACGGTCGTCGTCTGAACCGGGCGTCGCCCCTGCCCGACCTCGGTTTTCTGCCCCTTGCTCGACCTTACACCCGCGAAGCGGGCTTTGGAGCAACAAGAATGCAGGATTTCGAAATCGATTTTCTCCCCGTCGGAGACGCGGAGAAGAGCGGAGATGCCATCGCGCTCCGCTTTGGGAACTTGTCGGGGCCGCGTGAGCAACAGTTTGTCGCTGTAGTGGATGGCGGTACCCAAGAGTCGGGTGAGAAGCTCGTCGCGCTGATCCGGAAAAGGTACGGAACGAACAAGGTTGATCTCGTTGTCTCCACGCACCCGGATAGTGACCATTCCTCCGGTTTGACGGTTGTGCTTGAGGAGATGCAAGTTGATGCTCTATGGATGCACCGCCCCTGGTTGCATTCGTCGGAAATCCGGGACATGTTCGTGAGCGGTCGGATCACGGACCGCAGCCTCAAGGAGACCCTTCGAGCTTCGCTTGAGCACGTCAACGAGCTAGAGGAAATCGCCAAGCGAAAAGGCATCAGACTTGAAGAACCCTTCGCTGGTGAAAGTGCGTTCGAGTACCCCCAGGTCGGCATCAGTCTCCGTGTGCTCGGTCCGAGCCGCGAGTTTTACGACGCATTGCTCCCACATTTCCGGGACTGTCCCGAGGCCAAGGCCTCCATTCTGGGCGGGGGTGGCCTCCTCACGGCGGCCTACACAGCCGTAGCGGACGTCGTGAAGAAAGTTCTTGAGAACTGGGGCATCGAAACGCTCACCGAGCCGGATGTGGACGCGACGAGCGCGGAAAACAATTCAAGCGTGATCCTGCTGCTTCAAGTTGGTGAAGAATGGGTCCTCTTGACGGCCGATGCAGGCGTCCCAGCACTCACCCCGGCTGCGGATTACGCGGAATCGCTTGGCCTTGATCTTCGCAGCGCGCGCAAGATTCAAATCCCCCATCATGGCAGCCGGCGAAATGTTGGTCCGACGATTCTGAACCGCATCCTAGGGCCGAAGCTCGTGTCGCCCGCGGCGCCGGGCGCAGAGAGCAAGAGCGCCATCGTGTCGGTCAGTTGCGAGGGCGCGCCAAAGCACCCGGCAAAGAAAGTTCTGAACGCGTTCAAGCGCCGGGGCGCGAAGTGCTTCGAAACAAAGGGTAGCGCCTTTTGGTGGCACAGCCCTGGTGCCCCAGCACGCCCAGACTACGGTCCTGCCACGGCCGTTCCGTTCTACAACGAGGTCGATGAGTAGGAGGCGGAAAATGAAACTCATTGACCGCTACTCCTTTAACGCCCGCTTCCTGCCGGCGGCAGCTTTGCTGCTGCCGGTGGGGGCGGCTGTCGCTTCGTGGCTGCCCAAGCCGGGCGATCTCGTGAATTGGGGACAGCTCATGATGATCGGACTGAGCGCTGGCGGCGCAATGCTCCTCGCTCAACTCGGGCGTGGCCCCGGAAAGGCGAAGGAGCCCGCGCTCTTTGCTTCGTGGGGCGGTAAGCCGAGCGTCGCCATGCTCCGCCATCGCGACTCGCAGATCGACCCACACACCAAATCGAGATATCACCGGAAACTCGCATCCCTGGTGCCCGACAATCCAGCCCCCACGCCTGAGCAAGAACAAGGCGACCTGGAGGCCGCCGACTCGGTGTACGCGAGTTGGGGCAGCTACTTACTAGCCCAAACGCGAGACCTGGAGCAGTTTCGACTGCTCTTCACGAGCAACATCGACTACGGTTTCCGTCGCAACCTTTGGGGCATGAAACCGGCAGGAGTATTGCTCTCTGCTCTTGGCGCGACGGGCGCCCTTGGAAGGGCAGCATGGTCTTATTGGTCAGTCGCTGTTGTTGACTGGGTTGCCATCGCGGCGCTCGCAGGAAACGTCTGGTTCTTGGTGGTCTGGATCCTCACGATCAAATCTGCGTGGGTGAAGATAACGGCGGATGCGTACGCACAGCAACTCCTTGCGGCGGCTGACATGCTCGAAGCTCCGATTGAGAAAGAGCCCAGCCGAAAGCCGGCCCGGAGAATGGCGTGAAGCTCACACGAGTTATCGAGTCCGCCGTTACCGGCTATCAGTTCCGCGGCCGGATCGAACCTCAGCCGGATGGCAATGTCGCAGTCCTTCAAGTCAAGGATCTGAAGGACGGCGGCGGCATCCGGCGCGAGGATCTCGTCCTTATCCACATAGCGAAAGAGGTAGGTCCCCAGAGGGTCCGGCCCGGCGACGTGCTGTTTCTCTCGCGTGGCCAGCGCCTCTTCGCGACGGCGGTGCTTGATCCTCCACCGAACACGATCGTTCCCAACTACTTCTACATCCTCCGGCCAAGGCCAGTTGTGCTCCCCGCATATCTCGCGTGGTTCGTCAACTCGCCAAAGGCACAAGCCCAGCTTCGGCTCGTTCACACCGGTACGCACATGCCGATGGTATCAAAGTCCGATTTCATGCAGCTCGAAATCGACGTGCCTCCGCTCAACGTGCAGGAAAACATCGTCGCCCTCGACGACCTCGCTCGCCGTGAGCAGGCACTTTCAGACGAACTTCTTTCCAAGAAACGAGAACTCGTGGAACAACTCTGCGCCCGGGCCGCGTCCGGCCGGGCCAAAAAGGATCACTAAATATGGCTGATAACAGCAAAACGAAGAACGCTAAGCTCTCGTCTGACGACATCTTCGGTGTCGTTTGGCGTGCCTGCGACACGTTCCGCGGCACGATGGACCCCTCGCAATACAAGGACTACATCCTCGTGATGTTGTTCCTAAAGTACGTTTCTGACCTTTGGCGCGACAAGCGTGACGAGTACGCCAAGCGGTACTCCGGCGACGCCGAGCGAGTCAAGCGCGCAATGACCCGCGAACGCTTCGTCGTCCCCCCGGAGGCCGAGTTCGGCTTCCTCTACGAGCGGCGCGACGCCGCCAACATCGGGGAGCTGATCAACATTGGCCTGGAGGCGATCGAAGAGTCCAACAAGCTCAAGCTCGAAAACGTCTTCCGCAACATCGACTTCAACTCCGAAGCTGCGCTGGGTCAGACCAAGGAGCGCAACTACCGCCTCAAGCACCTGCTCGACGACCTGAAAGAGCTCGACCTGCGTCCGTCGCACTTGGTCACGCAGGACGTGATCGGCGATGTGTACGAGTACCTCATTGGTAAGTTCGCCAGCGATTCAGGCAAGAAAGGCGGCGAGTTCTATACGCCGGCCGGCGTATCGCAGCTTCTGGCTGAGTTACTTAACCCGAAACCCGGCTCGCGGATCTGTGACCCGGCTTGTGGTTCCGGCTCGCTGCTGATTCGTGTGGCCAAGAAGGTTCCTGACCAGAACGTGGCCCTCTTCGGCCAGGAGCGCAACGGCCAGACTTGGGCGCTTTGCCGGATGAACCTGTTCCTGCACGAAATGGATGCCGCCCGCATCGAATGGGGCGACACGCTCTTGAATCCGAAGCTCGTCGAAAAGGACAAACTGATGCGGTTCGACATTGTGGTCGCAAACCCGCCGTTCAGTTTGGACAAATGGGGCGCAGAGAAGGCTGACGCCGACCCGCACCGCCGATTCGCACGCGGCACACCCCCCAAGAGCAAGGCCGATTTCGCCTTCATCCTGCACATGGTCGAGACCGCCATCGAGGTCGACGGAAAGGTCGGCGTCATCGTCCCGCACGGCGTGCTCTTTCGCGGCGGCCAGGAAGGCAAGATTCGCGAGAAATTCATCCGTGAGAACTTGCTTGACGCGGTAATCGGCCTACCCGCGAATCTCTTCTTCGGCACGGGCATTCCCGCGGCCATTTTGATCTTTCAGAAGGGCCGCAAGAAGAAAGACGTGGTTTTCATCGACGCCAGTCGCGATTTTGAACAGAACAAGCGTCAGAATCGACTGCGGCCCGAGGACATTGAACGGATTGCCAAGATCTACCGCGCCCGCAAGGAAATCGCAAAGTACTGCCACCTCGCGACTCTCATGGAGATCGAGGAGAACGAGTTCAATCTGAACATCCCGCGATACGTGGACACCTTCGAGGCAGGGAAAGAAGTGAATATCGCCGCAGTGCGAGACGACATTCGCAGGTTGGAATGCGAGCTGACTGCAGTGAAGCGAGAGCTGGACAATCACTTGCGGAAGCTGGAGATGGCCTGACGTGGCGGGACAGCCCCGGCGATGATCGACTACGCGACCTTTTTTTGCTAGGCGGATCGAGCGAGCACATGTCACAACGAACGACACCGTGGCCTCTTCGTCCCATCGGCGACCTGCTTACGCGAGTTGTACGTCCAGTGGTCGTAAAAGAGGACGAGATCTACAGGGAGATCGGGGTACGCAGTCACTGCAAGGGTGTTTTTCACAAACCGGCGACCAACGGCAGGCGAATCGGCGACAAACGGGTCTTTTGGGTTGAACCGGGATGCCTCGTGTTCAACATTATTTTCGCTTGGGAGCAAGCTGTCGCGTTGACCAGCGATGCCGAGTCCGGAATGATCGCCTCTCACCGATTCCCCATGTTTCGCTCTCGTAGTGGTGAATTACTTCCGGAATATGCGTGGCGCTACTTCGCCTCCCCTCGCGGTAAATATCATTTGAACATCGCATCACCTGGAGGGGCAGGCAGGAACAAGACGCTTGGCCAGGATGAATTCATGCGACTTCGCATTCCGGTGCCGCCAGTAGGCTACCAACTGATTGCGGTGCGTACTCTAGCGCTCGCCGACCGAACGATTGCCCTCGCAAAGCAACTTGCTAAGGAGAAACGTAAACTGAAGCAGGCCCTTGCCGATCAGTTGGTTGGCGCGTCTTGGAGCGCATCACAACGGGGAACGTGTCATCAGGAAAGACTCGGCAATATCGTGCGTGTGTGTGTATAGCTCGGGGTTGTTGGGAATCGGCGAGTGAGAGACTTCCCGCTGTGGGAACGGAGAAGGTTACTCATTTCCTCGGAGCAGCGAGCGTACGGCA
>SBBD01000012.1 GCA_005239845.1 archaeon
CTCCTGCAGAGATCGAGCGGAAAGTGAAGAAAGCATTGTCGGGGGGAAGGGACACGGAGGAAGAGCAGCGCCGGTTAGGAGGCGAGGTGGACAAGTGCGTCGTGTACGAGCTCATGCAGTTCCATTTCTACGACGACGACAAGGACTTGAAGGAGATGCGGCAGGACTGCGTCACCGGCACGCTTTTATGCGGGGAGTGCAAGGCGAAGCGCATCCAAAAGATTCAGGAAGTCGTTGCCGCCCACCAGCAAAAGAAGAAGAGAATGCGAGTCAAGGCGGAAAAGCTGGTGGAAAGAGCGAACAGCTAGGAAAAGGCCTCGAAAAGCAACCGTCTACAGTCAAAAGAAGAAGCGGATGCTTTCCAAGGCTGAAAAACTCGTGCAAGCAGCTACTTACTATAAAATTAGGTGACTGGCCTCACGCAGATGAGGATGGCACCGGATTCCCCTTGCCCGGGAGCCTGAAAAACGGCTTTCTTCAGTATGATCCGGTACAGCCGCGTCACCTTTTCCGAGCCCCCATCCGGGTACCACCGTCCCAGCGTCGCCCATCGGGCAATGGGATTACTAGGGTCTACGAGTTCCGTAGTCAACCCTGCCTTTGCGGCGTCACAACTTCCGCCAGGCATGTTGGCAGGACAAGGATTTCCTCCCAACTCGATGCAGCCGGACGGGTTTGCGGTCGACCACCTCGATCCGTAGGGAGCCTGGGACCCGTCCAGGATGGTGAAGTCCCCGGCGATGTCCACGCACGCCGTGTTTTCCAGCAAGCGCTGGCTCGTCACGATCTTGTCCTCGGAAGAATCATAGGAAGCCAGGCGGATCTGCCAGCAGCCCTGGAAGTGTCCGGCGCACGCCCGGCAATACTCCGGCTTCGAAAAGTATACGAAGCGCAGGACGTCCACGGAAGTGCCCCTGCACTGCGGCATCTGGAAGTCAATCGTTCGCTGGCTCGGGGGAGACTGCAAGGCCAAGTCTTGCATGGCGAGCTTCAGCTTGTCCACTTCCGTCTTCACTTGCGAGATGCACTGTGCCTCGCCCGTGTCCTGGATGAGCTTCAAGGCGATGGCCATGCTCGCCAATAAGATGATGACGGCTACCACGACTTCCACGGGCGCTCCCACTTGGCCTTTGCGACTGGAAAAGGGAAACATGAACGATAAACAAAAAGCGACGGCGCTATTTAAGAGTGGCGGATGGAGCACGGTTTCCCCATGCACGGAGTGTGCCTACGTATCTTATCACTGGAAACGAGGCTCCACAAAACAGATATACTAATAGATATCTTTAAATATCTGTGAAGCGTAATGAGATTGCAGCGGGGCGAGTACGAAATCCATGTCCGAACGCACGCTTTACAGCAAGCTTTGGAACGCCAGATTCCCTGGGAGTTGGTGAAGGCAACCCTTTATCGAGGAAAATTCGATTCCTTTGGAAAACACGGAGTTAAAATTTGGAAGGAATTTAATGTTGGGCGCATCGCATGTGTTGGATTTCGGGAAGAATACACACTCAAAATAGTCACAATAACGATAAACCGATGGTGAGGAGGCTATGGCAAAGAAATGCGTGGATTGTGGGGGAAAACTGGAGCTTGTGAAAGGAGCCTACAAGGGCATCGCCTATTCGGCATACCGGTGCACGTCCTGCGGAGAAGAAATCATGGACATGGAACAGGCAGATTCCTTCATGAAATCCGCGGAAAAGGCGCGGCAGGTTACGTTCTCCAAGTGGGGTCAGTCGCTTGCCGTGCGCATTCCCGCACAAGTGGCGAGGCGGCTTGGCATTAAGAACAAGCAAACCGGAAAACTGTTTTACGAAAAGAATGGCTTCCGCATTGTACCAACGCCAGCCTAAAAATCAGCGCAAAGCCCCCCAAAGCCTAACCAGCAATTCAAAGAAAAAGAACGAGAGCCGCCTATTACTTGAACAGCAACCACATCGCGCTTTGCGCGAAGTTGCGGGCCTGCTGCAGGTTTCCGGAGGCCACGTCGCCCGCGTTGCGCAGCAAGGGTTTGACGAGCGTAATGATGAGGATGGCCGCAATCACGAACACGATCAGCATGTAGATGGGCGTCCACTCTGTTGACCCTTTGAAGCGCCCCATGTCCATTCACGCTCTACACGACGTTGCAGGCGGCCGTGCAAGCGGAAGTCGCCGTTCCTGGAGCCGAATCCATGGCAATGCAGTAGTCGGCAGAACCCGCGGGGTTTGCCTCGTTGCCGCAGACGGTAATATAGACTTCGATGTTGCTGTTTACATCCAGCGTCCTATCCGTCGTAATGACCAACGGCTTTCCGCTCCCACAGACTTCCGAGCTGCTCGGGCAGACGAACTTGACGGCAGTAGATTGTACGGGAATGTCGGTAATCAACTGGGCGGTGATGATGCGTGTTCCCTTGGAAAAAGTGACTTTCTGGGGTTGCGTAATTCCTACGCCTTGCGACTGGATGTCTTTCAAGCCGGAACTCATGACGTCCGTGGGGTTGCTGGGGTTGAAAATCTTGACGATGTTGAGAATGTTCAACAGCACGGCCAGAATGGCGAGTGCCACGATGACGCTGATGACGAGCATCATGGTCTCGAAAGCCTGTCCTCTCATTCCTTGCATGGAAAAGCACCTCGCACCGCTGCAACAACACGACGAAGAAACGTACTTTCCCCCCATTTAAAAACGTTATTATTCTACCTTGGGCTGCAACCGTACATGGACGCTGAGGAAAAGGAGGACGTGAAGAGCAAATAAGAAGGTAAAAATTGCGCCGCTATTCCGCCTTACCCCCCTGCTTTTTTAACTGCATCATCCAAAAAAGATTCCTCACGCCGCTGTAGCTCCATGACCCCTAAGGGGAAAGTTTCCCCCTATCGGGTCGCCTTACCCCCTCTTTAAAAGAGTACGTGCGAAAAATAGTTTCCCAAGCCGCTGTAGCTCAGCCTGGGAGAGCGTCCGGCTGAAGACCGGTATGTCGGGTGTTCAAATCACCCCAGCGGCATTCCTACAACATCTGAGTGCATACTCGGCCAGTTCATACTTGAACCACCTCGTTCCGATGGTCTGGCCTAAGCTAAAGGGGTATAAATAGACTGCCAATTTGGATAGCGACGAAAAACCGCACTATAATATATACTATTTTCATGGTTAATTCTGAATAAGGGGGAAAGACCATGTCTGATACAAAAAAAGACGATAAACCAATGTTACTTTTCAATACAGAAGGAACACTTGTAAAAAAATGGAGTGAAATGAAAGATGACGAAATAAAAAAATTTTACGAAGTTAAGGCTCAGCTTTTACGTGGAGGAATTGACAATGAAATTGAAGAAAGGGAGGAAAAAGATAAGGAATTGTTTGGACAACTCTCTGCATTAGATGAACGTAAATTTGCCTTTAAGTTTTTCTTAAACACACTTTACATGACTATAGCCGCGGGATTATTTCTAAATATTCTCATTTCTGCGGCCCTAGTCACTAACCCAATCTCCCTCGAAACCGGGGTAGTTTTGCTGCTATTAGGAATTATTGCAGCCGCATTATTCATTCGGGGTTTACAGGACATGAACAGCCGGTTGAAATCAATAGAGGAACGATTGCACGGAACTGCAATTAGCTATCAAATGAACAACAGAGCGTTAGCGAAAATAAAGAATCCCGAACGAGTTAAACGAGAGTTCCAACATAGAATTATTCACGAAACAATAAATCTGTCGATGGAGATGAGAATGGAAAAAGAAAAGAAAATTGGGAGAGCATTGAATAAGGATGAAATTGAGGAAATAGACAAGAATGCAAAATCTGTTATCGAAGAAAAATACAAAGACGTAAATCCGTTAGCTCCTTTTGATTTCGTCAAGTAAAAAATCGGGTAAATAACTACCCCATAAAACAAAAAAAGGGAAGAATCCGGGTGGTTGATTTTGGGTTGCGATTTTTGTGGGACCGATTATACCAGTATCCCATTCCAATGCAAATTCTGTCACGGTCATTATTGTGGAAATCATCGCATCCCCGAAAACCATTCTTGTTCTGGATTGAGGCACAAACAAAAACAATGGCGAAGTCGCCCCGAATCATGGTTTTACTACAAAGACAGAGATGGCCATACCCGTGTCGGAGAAGATTATTCGTATACTCCAAAACACCACAATCGTGGAAGACGAAAAAGCAGTTATGAACGGCAGCAATATCCTCCACACCCCGACGCCAAACCGTTCTACACAGAAGAAGAAATTCGACATTTTGATGACACAAGAAAAGATGGAAAAGGGTTTAGTAAATTTTTCAAATGGGGATTATACGCCGTACTTGCCATCGCACTCATCTGGCTTATTTTTATTCTCTCTGGCATGAACAATCCCGCTAATCAAAACAAGCCAATTTCTACAGTAATGAAAAACTGTTCAATCGTAACTGCACACGGAGAATGCGGAAAACAAAAACCAGTATATTGTGATAACGGCAAATTTATCGACAGAGCCGACTTCTGCGGATGTTCAGAAGGTTTTCGCCCTATAAACACAATTTGCGCAATAGCACGGAAGTGTTCAGACGGCACCTGGGAACAAGAATGTTCAGCCAATATGCCGCTTCGTTGCATTAATGGCAGTTTGTTGAACGA